>QHVP01000683.1 GCA_003222295.1 Acidobacteriota bacterium
GCGGGGCGCTGTCCAACAAGCGGGTGTTCGGCCGATCTGGGCGAGTGCGGGCCGTGAATCTGATGCGAGGGTGGTGTGATCAAGCGCCATATGTACGTTCTGGCGGTACCAGACCTGACGCGGTCGAGTGTGTTCTACAGAGACGTGCTTGGGTTCGAGGTGCGGGAGCTTGGGCCGGGGTGGCTTCTCTACGTCAAGGACGGCTGTCAGATCATGGCTGGCGAGTGCCGCGATGCCATCCCACCACGGGAGCTTGGGGACCACTCCTACTTCGGCTACTTGGTGGTCGACGATGTTGACGAATACTATCGACGCGTCGTTGCAGCAAAGACGGAGATCGGCAAGACGCTGCGTGACGAACCGTGGGGCATGCGGGAGTTCGGATGTCGCACCGTTGATGGGCACCGCATCATGATTGGCAGCGAGCGACATGAGGCGGAGTCGACGAGCGGCCGAACAAGGGGATGAAGCTGAGCTTCGCATGGTACGTGGCGCTCGCAGGTTAACGTGGGGTGTTCGACAGACATGAGATCGGAGGAGGAGGCAACCGCGTGAGGACATAGATCACCGTCGCGCTCCTTCTTGGCGGTGCGAAGGGCATGGGTGTTGGCGTTCATGTGCGGGGTACGATCTCCGGAGTTCGGACGAAAGGTGAGGCGGTCGAGTTTCAGGTTAGTGGGAGTCTGGAGCTCGCGCAGTATCGGGGTCAGAGGCGCTCGGCCATTTTACTGGAACCACGAACACCCATCTCTGTTGTTGGTCGCCAGACTTCCTTCTGCTTCGTGATGATCGATGATTCGAGCTGGAGTCCTGGTCCTTGCAGAGCCGGGCAGATTCGGGAAGTCTTGGACCGGGCCGCCCTGGAAAAGCGTGCGCTCAAGATCGAATTGGGGGACGCCGTAGTCCATTTCATCGGTGAAACGGCTGAAGTGGCAGGTTCCTCCGTCATCAGGGTCTTTGACGACAAACCAACTACGGACAAGCAGCCCCCCTCCGAGGCCTCCTGCGCGTTGAGGACGAGCTCGATGGCGTCGTCCTCGGCGCGCCGGGCGACGCCGCACGCGAGCAGTGCGTTCGGAGGCCCGCAGAGCCGCCGGAGCATCACGCCGGGCGCACTACGCGGCGGGGCGGCGGGCGGCGCGCCCGTGGCGTCGCCGGAGCGCGCCCCGGGGGTGCGTGGGGGTGCGCCCCGCCGCCAGGCGGGGCGCAGCGCAGCGCCGTCGGCCTCCGCGTCGATGCCGAGCAGTGCGTAGTGGTCGCCCGCCGAGCCGGTGCTCATGTTCCCAAGATTGACCCGAAAGCTGGAGGTCGCCCCGGTTCTCACGCGACGAACGGTGCCCGCTCTCGCCAACGTCAGCAGAGTACATGCGAGGCTCGAATGCCTGGCTAACACCCCCAGATCAGCTGCGAGGGCCGCGGTTCCTCACCGGCGCGGGTGAATGTGTCGGGCGGTGGGGAATAGGTCCCGTCGCTGGTGACGGCTGGGTCACCGAGCGCGGTGGTTGCGTCTACGCGGCCGTAGTGGGCAGCGCGGGCTGGGCCGGCGCACTCCTCGGGATACCCCCGTCTCGGCGCAACGCCAGGTGTATCCGTAATCAGCCGAGGATCTGGTCGAGGCTCGCGCGAAGGGATCGGACGTCCGCCTGCTGGAGCTGGCCGAGCTTCTTCAAGACGAGCCTCTTCTCGATGGTGGTGAGGACGGGCTTTACGGCTGAGGGCGCGATCAACCCTGCCTTCTTCCACTCCGCGACGGTGAACTCCGCGAAGGCGGGGCGTGGGCGGATCTTGCTGGTGATAGCCATGATCACGAGGTCGCGGCGCTGTGCCTAGTAGTCGGCCGAGCTGATGACGACGGCGGGCCGCTTCTTGCTGCCGCTCTGGTTGGTGAAGGGGAAGGGAACGAGTACGACGTCGCCGAAGCTATAGCCGGTCGTAAGCGGCATCGGCGGGATTTGCCCAGACCTTGCGGAAGGCCTTCTCGGCGAGCCTGGCGGCGGCCTGGGTGAGCTGGCGGTCGTCGCGTTGGGCGAGGAACGCGACGAAGTCCTCCTCGACCTCCGCCACCTTCTCGGGCGGGAGGCTGCGGATCTTGCGGATCAGGGCGGCCTCGCGTGCGGCCTGCTTGCTCATGTCGCTATCTTAGCGCCGGACCAGGGACAGAGGGAGCCGATTCAGGAGGGTCAACGCCCTTAACCGATCCGTCCCGGCGAGTGAACCAGAAATGACCCAGACGGCGCCATGCGACGACTGTCGACCGGTCTAATCGTCTGAATGGTGGGAAGTTCGGACCTGAGCCAGCAGCTGATTGCGAACCAGGCGCTCTCCCAGCTGAGCTAGCGGCCCGAAGGCAAGACCCGTATCGTAACAGACGGCGCCGCGGCCGATCAAATAACTCTGGGCGTTTCGGCCCCGCCCTTATCCCCGAACGATCAGCCAGAGCGCGACTTCCCACGCGAGCAATGCCGAGAAGTAGATCGTGTTCATGGCCATCCCATGATTGGACATCCCTTCCGCCTTGAGGCGACCTCGAAACCCATCCGTGTCTGTCCCCTGCTCGTCCTCGATCTTTGAGCGCGACTGATCAGGTCATCGTCGAGCACTGAATTGCGAACGTCATAGGGTAGAGGCCGAAAGTCGATGCCAGCCCGAGAAGGGCCACCACGACCCTGCTCGCCCATGACGTGGCGGACGCAAGTAGTACGACTACGAAACCCGACGTTCGTGCCGATGGTGTTTGCCTCGACCTGCAGACCTGCGAGCGCATCCCGCGGCCACTCCTCGCGACACTGTGAATGAACTGTGAATATTCAGGGGTGTCCCCCGTGTTTCAGCAGCCGTGTCAAGCCAAAACTACGGTGGCGTCACGCAAGTATCAGAAACACAAGAACCCCAAAATCGGCACTGCGTGGGTCCGAATCCCACCCCAGCACCAATTTGCAGGCACGCGGCGGCGCCTCCTTCCTGCCTACGGCGCGAACGTGAAGGACGCCGTGTCCGCTCCCAGCCAGTTGGCGGTTTCCAGGGGGTTGGTCCCCG
>QHVP01000144.1 GCA_003222295.1 Acidobacteriota bacterium
CTCCGGCCCCCCGCCCCGTTCCACGACGTAGGCCATGTAGAAGATGCTGGCCTCCGTCTCCCCCGCTTCGTTCCTCAGGGGCATCATCCCGGTGGTGACGGTGTAGCGCAGCGTGCGGCCGCCCACGCGCACCTCGTGGCGGGTGACGATGGGCGGCTCCTCCTTCTCGCGCGGCGCCTCGCGATCCTTCGCCTTGTCCGTCGCGGTCGCCGGCGCATCCGTGCTCGCTTCCGCGGAGGCCTCGGGGCGCGGCGAGGCCTCGCCTCGGCTCGGGCGGCGCGGCGCGGGCTCGCCCACGCGGGGGCTCGGCGCCGGCTGGGGCGCCAGCAGGATCAGGACGGACAGGCTCAGAAGCATCCCGCGAGTCTATGGGGTGTCCCGCGCCGCGGGCAAGGGGACGCGACCGCTAGCGGCGGCGGGCGATGAAGCTGGCGAAGTTCAGGCGGATCTCGCCGTCCGGCCCGCGCAGGTAGACCTTGGTGAGCTGGCCGGGCGCGGCATGGTGACAGAGGTCGTACAGCTCCTGGAGCGTGCGCACCTTGTGCTCCGCGTCCACGAACTCGCGGCCCTGGCGGCGGCTCACCAGCACCACCGCAATGGGCTCGCGGCCCACCGCGTCCTCCTCAGAGTCCAAGGATCCGCTCCGGCGTCTGCACGAGCCCCTCGCGCTTCATCTCCTCGAGCACCTTGCGCACCGCGCCGTACTCCGCGGGGGGAACGGGCAGGCGCAGCGGGCGCGACCCGCCGCGCGGAAGCAGGAAGAGGACGATGTCCGGCGTCTCGCGAAAGGCGGTGCGTCCGATGCGCGCGTAGGGCAGGAAGCCGGCGTCCCCCCATACCCCGTCGCGGTAGAAGCCGACCTGGATGCGCGTGGACAGGGGCACGATGAGGATGAAGTAGAGCGCCATCACCGCCTGGCTGAAGACGTGATGGATCGGACGGTCCATGGAGCCGTTGAGGACCGCGACCGCGCCGCTCACCACTCCGAGCACGAGCTGCAGCGCGAAATGGCGCGGATGGGGAAGGGGCCAGGTGAGGACGGCCGTGCGCCGCACGCGGCGGAACTGCGCGTAGCGCAGCAGCCCGCGGCCGTTGAGCACGGAGAAGTACAGGCCCAGCCCCCCGAGCATGATGGTGAGCATCAGGTCGTTGGCGGTTCGCATCAGGCGGCCGGCACCCCGGCGAGGGCGGCATCCGCGTCGGCGATCAGGTCGGCCGCATCCTCCACGCCCAGCGACACCCGCACGAGCCCGGGGTCGATGCCGGCGGCGCGGAGCTGTGCCTCGGAGTACCCGTGGTGCGACGTGTGCACGGGCAGGCTGACCAGCGTCTCCACGCCGCCCAGGCTGGCCGCGCGCGCCATCACGCGCAGGCCGTCGTAGAAGCGCTCGGCGGAGGGAAGGCCGCCGCGCAGGACGAAGGCCACCATCCCGCCGAACGACGACATCTGGCGTCGAGCCACCTCGTGCCCCGGGTGCGTGGGCAGGCCCGGGTAGACGACGCGCGCCACCTTGGGGTGGTCCTGGAGGTGCACGGCGAGCGCCATCGCGTTCTCGCACTGCCGCGCGACGCGCAGGTGGAGCGTCTTGAGCCCGCGCAGCACCAGGAACGCCGAGTGTGGATCGAGGATCCCGCCCAGGACCTTGAGCAGGTCGCGCACGCGCCCCATGCGCGCCCGGCTGCCCAGGAGGGCGCCGCCCATGATGTCGCTGTGGCCGCCCAGGGCCTTGGTCAGGCTGTGCATGACGATGTCTGCCCCCAGCCCCAGCGGGCGCTGCAGGAAGGGCGAGGCGAAGGTGTTGTCCACCATGACGGCCAGGCCGGCCGCATGCGCCTGGCCCGCGACGGCCTCGATGTCGATGACCTCGACCGCGGGGTTCGTGGGGCTCTCCAGCACGACCAGCCGGCTGCGCGGGCCGGCCACACCCTTGAGGCGCAAGAGGTCGGCGGGCGCCACGATCCGGCTCGTCATCCCCCACTTCGGGAGCAGGTCGCGCACGAACTTCGTCGTGCCCCCGTAGAGCGACGCGCTGGCCAGGACCTCGTCGCCCGCTTCGAGGACGGAGAGGATGCCGGTGGTGGCCGCCGCCATTCCGGAGGCGAAGACGACGCCCGCCTCCGCACCCTCGAGCGCGGCCAGCGCCTCTTCCAGCGCGCGGAGCGTCGGATTGCCGTAACGCGTGTAGAACTCGAAGGCGAGCTCGGGGTCTCCCTCGAGATAGCGCCGCATCTCCGCGGCGGAGTCGAACACGAAGGTGGAAGACTGGACGATGGGCGTGGTGAGCGGGCCCTGCCGCGGTCCGCCGTCACCGTGGACGGCGCGCGTGCCGATGCCGCGCCGGGCGCGACCGCCGCCCTCCCGCTCCGCGCTCACAGCTCGACCGCCTGCGGACGCGGCTCCGCCCCCGCGGGCGCCTTCGGCTCGGGGATCGCGCCCACCACGGGCTCGACGAAGAGGCGGTACGCGTCGCGATATCCGAGCTCGAGCAGGTCGGCGGTCGTGGTGCGGACCTCCGTCGCGGGGTCCTCGGATCCGTCCAGGTCCAGGGGAGCGAGCAGGCGCCGGTCGGGGCGAATCACGTACAGAGCGACCGAGCGGTAGACGCGGCCGGTCTCGGGATCCTGCCAGCCTCGCCCTCCGTCGTCCGTGCGATGGCCCAGCGTCTCGACCATGCGATTGATGCGCTCCGTCGCGCGGAGGTCCACCTCGACGGCCTGGCGCTCCAGGGTGGCGAGCACGCCGTCGGCCAGCGCGCGCGGGCCCCGCCGCCGCGAGAGCGGCCGTGCCTCCTCCGGAGCGGCGGTGACGAGAAGGATCTGCTCCGCGCCCGCCGCGATCGCTTCCGACAGGCCGGACCCGCCGGCCAGGCCCGACTCGGTCAGCCGGTGGCTCTCGCCCGCGAAGATGCCCCCCTTCGGAAACGACACGCGGCGCACGGGCACCACGCCCGGCGCCAGCAGCCCCGTCATGACCGCGTCGAACACGAGCGCGTCGTAGCCCGGCGCGCGCAAGTCCACGGCGTTTGGCAATCCGTCGAGACGCGACCTCGGACCGCGTGCCCGCGCGGAGGCAAACGACGATCGGTGCGCGTCGTCGAGGAGGACGAACGGCAGGGGCCCGCCCGTCTCGAGATCCGCCGCACGCAGGATCAGCTCGCGGAAGCCCGGCTGTCCGAGGTTCTCGGAAAGGAGGGACACGTACTTGCGGCCCAGCTCCGCCTCGGACGGCGCGCGCGAGCTGGCCGGGCCGCGCGCGATCTCCCAGAGGGCTTCGCGCAGCCGTCCGCGCGCCGGGCCGGGATCGAGGAGCCATTCGAAGCTCTCGGCCAGGTGGCGGCGCTGGGTGATCCACAGGCGCAGCAGCCCGAGCACGCCGGCCGCGCACAACAAGAAGATGGGCAGTGAGAGCGAGGCCAGGTAGGGCGCGCGCAGGACGGAGGGGGCGCCCAGGAGCGGCGCCGCCGCGCGGCCGGCCAGCCCCGGCCACACGAGGTCCAGGATCAGGGCCAGCGGGAACAGCACGACCGCCCCCGCCACCGCGAGCATGACGGGCAGCAGGAAGACGCCGAACGAGCAGGCCAGGAGCAGGATGGCGATGCGCGCCGCGGGCCGCAAACGGAAGAACGCGTCCCAGCTCACGTCGGCCCAGAACCCGCGCTCGCCGTAGAGGCCCGGCCCCCCCGCGGCGGCGCCGAAGGCCGCACCCACCGCGCCCACGCCCGCGCCGACCACGAGGTCGAGCTTCACGCCGCTCTCGTCGAGGGCCTTCAGCACGCCCGCGTGATACGCGCCGGAGGTGCCGCTCCCCGTCAGCACCAGGGCGGTGCGCCGCCTGGGGGAATACTCTCTCATCCGCGCTGAGGCGAGATTACCACCGATCGCGGCCGCGGCCGGTCACTGCGAAGTCGCCCGCTCAGCCGCGCAGACGGGCGGCCGTCTCGGCGGCGCTCTCCCCGGGGGCGAGGTCCAGGTACATCCCCGTCCGCTTCCCGTGCAGCCAGGCGAGCAGCCAGGGCGTATCGTCGCGCGCCTCGGAAGGCGCGGACCAGCGCAGCGCCGCCACCGCCGCCTCCAATCCGTCCGTGGTCGTCACCGCCATCTCCTCTTCGATCACGGCTCCGCGACGAGGCCGCGTGCCTGGGCGATGGCGCTCACCCAGAGAGGAACGTGCGCGGCCAGGTCCGCCCCACGCGTCGCCCCCGCCCCCAGCGCGGCGGCGGCGCTTGCCGCGAGCGCCCGGTAGTCGTCCTCGCTCACGCGGACCAGGCACGGCGCCGCGCACGTCCGGACCTGGGCGAACACACAGCCGAGGCCGAGAGCCAGGTCGGGGGCCGGCTCGAACGCGTAGTCGCAGGGCCGCAACGGGAAGACGGTGTGGAGAGCCTCGATGGCGGCCTGGGCGGCGGCTCGGCTCCGGAAGGGTCCGTAGAGGTGCTCGCGGTCGGCCCCCGACGGCCGCACGGTCAGTCGCGGGAAACGGGCGGCGGGATCCAGGTGCAGGTAGACGGGGGGCTTGAGGTCGCGCCGCTTCGACAGGGGCACGTGCCGTCCCATCACCCGCTCGAAGGCGAGGCGGTGCGCGAAGGGCGTGGTGGTGGTGGCGAAAGCGACGGCGCTCGTGATCGGCGCGAGGTTCGTCGGCGGGCGTTTCCCCTTCCTCGGCGGCGGTCCCGCACCGAGCTGCATCGCCACCCAGCGGCGCACGTGGACGGGCCGGCCGATGAGCAGGCTCTGGCCATCGGGGCCGAGGACCTGCGCCACCCCGGCCTGGGCGGGGAGCCGCGCCAGGAGGGCCGAAACGTCGCCGTTTTCCAGGGGAACGACGGTCAGGCGGGGGCCGGACACGCGCGCGGGGTCAGGCCTCCGCGGGCGAGTCCTTCACCTGGTCGTGGATCGTGACCAGGCTCAAGATCTCGTACTCCTTCGTTCCCGAAGGCACGCGCACCTCGACCACGTCGCCCTCCTCGTGGTTGAGGAGGCACTTGCCGATCGGGGACGAAGGCGAGATGCGGCCTTGCGCGGGATCCGCTTCTTCCGGGGTCACGAGGTCGTAGGTGACGTTGTCTCCACTGGTCGTGTCCTTGAGTTGCACCGTCGAGCCGAGGCCGACCTTGCCCCGCGGGATCTTGTCGAGGTTGACGAGGGAGAGCGCGGCCAGACGCCGGTGCAGCTGGCCGATGCGCGCCTGCAGGAAGGTCTGGCGCTCCTTGGCCGCCTTGTACTCGGCGTTCTCGCGCAGGTCGCCGTACTCGCGGGCCCGCTGGATCTCCTTGGGGAGCTGGACCTTGAGCTCGTGGTCGAGCCCGCGGATCTCCTCTTCCAACCTCTTCTTGACGTCGACCATGTTGCCTCGATTCGATACTAACATGCCCGCGCGAGCGCCCTGCCGAGACGGCCATGGCCGAAACGATCATCCGCAGCCGCACCAATCCGCTCGTCAAACGGCTTCGCGCGCTCAAGGAGCGCGGGACGGGGAGCGATCTCGCCCTGCTCGAGGGGTTCACGCTGGTCGAGGAGGGGCTCGCCGCCGGACTCGAGATCGCGGAGGCGGCGGTCACGCCGGCCGCCGAAGAGACCCCGCGCGGCCGGGCCCTCGTCCACCAGCTCGAGGGGCGGCGCGTCGCCGTGCGCCGCGTCGGCGAGGCGGTCCTCGCCTCACTGTCCGAGGCGGAGACGAGCCAGGGGCTGCTCGCGCTCGCGCGGCGTCCCTCGTTCGACGAGGAGGCGCTCTACGCGGGCCTACCCCTCGTGGTCGTCGCCGCCGGGCTGCAGAACCCGGGCAACGTCGGCGCCGTGCTCCGAGCCGCCGAGGCCGCGGGCGCCACCGGCGCGTATTTCAGCCGGGGTACCGCCGATCCGTTCTCGTGGAAGGCGCTGCGCGGGGCGATGGGCAGTGCGTTCCGCCTGCCGCACGTGCGCGGGCTCGCCGCGGAAGAAGTGCTGGCACGTCTGCGGCGGCGCGGCGTGACCACGCTGGCGGCGGTGGCCACCGGCGGCGAGCGCTACGACGCGGCCGACCTGCGGCGGCCGGTGGCGCTGCTCCTCGGCCAGGAGGCCGGCGGGCTCGAGGCCGATCTGGCCGCAAGGGCGGACGGCCGCATCACGATCCCGATGGGGGGCGGCGCCGAGAGCCTCAACGTCGCCGTCGCCGCCGGTGTGCTGCTCTTCGAAGCCGCACGACAGCGCGCCGCCTCCAGCCGCTCAGGGCGGAAGGGGTGAGGCGCGGCGCCGCCGGATCTCGTCCAGAAGGCGCGGGCTGACTTTCAGGCCCGCCTTTTCGGCCCGCGCCACCGCTGCTTCCGCGTCGTCGAGCCGGCCCATGGAGGTGTACAGGACGGCGAGGTTGTTCTCGGCATCGCCGGAGGAAGGATCCTGCCGTAGCACGGCCAGGAATTCCTGTTCCGCTTCGGCGAGCGCACCCGCCTGGAAGTAGGCGCTGCCGAGGGCCATGGTGACGCCGGGCGGCACCCAGGACGCGGACGGCAGGGTGGTCTTCTCCAGCTCGGCCAGGCGCTTCTCGAGCTGCATCTCGAGGAACCGGTCGCTGGTGAGGGCGTGCCGCCCGGAAAGGGCGGTCAGCGTGTCGCGCAGGTCGCGGATCTCCAGGTCGCGGGCCCGCGGCGGGTCCGCGCGGCGGCGGAGGGCGAACACGTTGCGGCAGGAGAGGAAGGCGTCCGCCGCTTCCGCGTAGCGCGCCTGGCCCATCCGCGCCTGGCCGAGCCCGTAGTGAGCGACGGCGAGGCCCGGCTGCAGGCGGATGGCGGCGCCGAACTCGGTCTCCGCGTCCCCCCAGCGCTTCGCGGCGAGCGCATCGCGTCCGGCGGCGAAGCGGTCGAAGGCCATCACGCGCGCGGCGTCGGCGGCGTTGGGCGACGCCGCCGGGGCGCCTGCGCCCGCGAGGGGGGCGAGGAGAAGCGCGGCCGCCAGGGTGAGCGGGCACATCGAATCTCCCGGAGGATACGGCTTTCGCGATACGCTTTCATTGTGCCGGGGCGTGGCGAGGACGGATCGGGCCTGCTCTTCCCCGCTGCCGGAGGGATAGCGCCGGCGCGAGGCTCGGCGCGCTCAGCCAATCAGCCCGCTAGTGGCCGCACCGCACGCAAGGACGCGCCCCTCGCCGAGCGCATCCGCCCGCAGACCCTCGACGAGCTGGTCGGGCAGGACGAGGTCCTCGGCGAAGGGAGGCCGCTGCGGCGCGCCATCGAAGCGGACCGATTCCCTTCCATCATCCTCTGGGGGCCACCCGGTTCGGGCAAGACCACGCTCGCCCACGTGGTGCGCCAGCGGACAACCTCGCACTTCGAGGCCCTCAGCGCCGTCCTGTCCGGGGTCAAGGAGCTGCGCGAGGTGCTCCACCAGGCCGAGGACCGGCTCGCCCAGCAGGGCCGGCGCACGGTCCTGTTCATCGACGAGATCCATCGCTACAACAAGGCACAGCAGGACGCGCTGCTGCGCCACGTCGAGTCCGGCGACGTGACCCTGATCGGCGCCACCACCGAGAACCCGTCGTTCGAGGTCAACGCCGCCCTCCTGTCGCGGTGTCGGGTCGTGGTCCTCAAGCCCCTCGACGCCACGCAGCTCGAATCGGTGCTGCGCCGGGCCCTCGCCGACACGGAGCGCGGGCTCGGCTCGCTCCACCCCCAGGTCGACGACGACGCGCTGGCTTTCCTGGCCGCCACTTCGGACGGGGACGCGCGCACCGCCCTCAACGTGCTCGAGATGGCCGTCACCAACGCGCCTCCGGACGCCGAAGGCACGCGCCGGGTGAACCTGGCCGCGATGCAGGAGGCCTTCGCGCGCAAGGCCCTCCTCTACGACAAGGCCGGCGAGGAGCACTACAACATCATCAGCGCGCTGCACAAATCGATCCGCAACTCCGACGCGGACGCGGGCCTCTACTGGCTGGCGCGCATGCTGGAAGCGGGTGAGGACCCGCTCTACGTGGCGCGCCGGCTGGTGCGTTTCGCCTCCGAGGACGTCGGCATGGCCGACCCCCAGGCCCTGGTCGTGGCCATGGCCGCGCAGCAGGCCGTTCACTTCATCGGCATGCCGGAAGGCGCACTGGCCCTGGCCGAGCTCGTCGTCTATCTGTCCGCGGCGCCCAAGAGCAATGCCCTCTACGTCGCATACGCGGAGGCGGCGGAGGACGCCCTCACCACCCGGGCCGAGCCCGTGCCCCTGTGGATCCGCAACGCGCCCACGCCGCTCATGAAGCAGCTCGGCTACGGCCGCGGATATCGTTACGCACACGACGAGCAGGAAGGCGTCGCTGAAATGGATTCCCTGCCGGACGCGCTGCGCGACCGCCGGTACTATCGCCCCACCGAGCGGGGCCAGGAGGCGGAGGCGGCGGCCCGCCTCGAGGCCGCTCGCCGCATCCGCGAGCGCGCGCGCAAGAACGAGGAGCCGCCAAAGGACTGATCGTGCCCGTCACTGGCGACGCCACGCCGACTCGCGATAGAATCGCATCATCGGCCTCCAGGCTCCCAGAAATGGCAAAGAAGAAGATCCTCGCCGTCGATGACGACGCCACCGCGCTGGGCGCGCTGCGCCAGATCCTGGTGCAGAAGGGGTACGACGTCAGCACCGCCCCCAACGGACACGACGCGCTGACCGCGCTCCGCAACGGCACCTTCGATCTCGTGATCCTCGACGTCTCCATGCCCGGCCTCAGCGGTTACGAGGTGTGCCGCAAGATCCGCCAGGAGGACAAGACGCGGGACCTGCCCGTGATCTTCCTGACCGCGAAGGGCATGCTCGTCGACATGACCGAGGGCGAGGAGGCCGGCAGCGACCTCTACCTGGTCAAGCCCGTGCTCGCGACCAAGCTCTTGAACATGGTCGGCATGTTCCTCTCCGAAGACACGCCGCTGGCCAAGAAGCGCCGCGCGGCCCCGACGCAGGGCTGATCCGCGACGGGCGTCGCTGGCGTAGATGTGACAGAGTATGCGGCGGTGCCGACCTTCGGCGCCACGTCCTGATCGACTGTTCGTCTGCTACCGTCGATCGAGAGTGGCCCGGCATCGGTGGTATCGCGGTTGAGAGACGTTTTCGGAAGGGTCTGGCGGCTCCCGCCACCGACCCGTTATGCGATCGCCGTCATCGCCGCTGCGGTAGGGATCTCGCTGCGTCTCGCCCTGGATCCGCTGTGGGGCGTCAAGCTCCCTCTCATCACGATGTTTCCCACCATCATGGTGAGCGCGTGGTTCGGTGGATTCTGGCCGGGCATCGTCACGACACTGCTCTCGGCGATCGCGGCCGAGTACTTCTGGATGCCGCCCGTTCATTCCCTCAGGATGAGCGATCCAGGCGATGTCGTGGGCCTTCTCATTTTCGTCGTCATCGGCGGATTGATCAGCGGCTTGAACGAGACGTGGCGCCGCGCGACGACGGCCGTCATCTCGTCCGAGGATCGTCTCCGGACGACCCTGGCCAGCATCGGTGACGGCGTCATCGCCACCGATGACGAGGGGCGCGTGACGGCACTGAACGCGGTCGCAGAGGCACTGACCGGATGGAGTGAGGCGGAGGCCCTCGGCCGCCGGTCGGCGGGGGTGTTCGTCATCGTCGACGAGCCGTCACGCCAGCCC
>QHVP01000681.1 GCA_003222295.1 Acidobacteriota bacterium
CACGCCCCAGAGCGCGTGATCCAGGACCCGGGTGAGATCCGCGATCGGCCGGTACGTACCCGTGGTGCGGCCCAGCGGATCCTCGGTCCCGGCGAAGGCCCCGAGCAGCTCGCGTGCCGTCCAGGGCCGCGCCCACAGGAAGTCGTCGGAGAGGAGGCCGAAGCCGAGGGTCGGCGCGTAGATCAGCGCCACCGTGATGGTGATGACGGCCGCCGCGAGCGCCTTCGAGGGAGGCTCGGCCAGGGCGAGGCCCCAGAGCACACCCAGCAGCGCCACGCGCATGAGGTCGCGCGTCGCCGGGTCGAACTGCAGCCAGGCGGCCGGCTCCAGGGCCTGCGCCAACGCGGCCGCGGCGAGCAGCGCGGCGAGGATCGACCATCCGACCGCTGTCCACCGTCGTCCGCGAGACCAGAGCATCGCGCAGGCGAGCGCCCCGCAAAGAGGAGGCAGGATCCGCGCGATGTGGATGGACGGGCTCGCGTCGAAGCCCAGCGCGATGGCATCGACCACGAGACGCGGGCGAGCGGGCGGCGCCGCGGAGTCCGCCTCCAGGAGCACGTCGAGGCCCCCGGCCGCGGGCGCAGCGGTGAAGGTCAGCCACTGCGGGGTCACGGGCACGCTGCCCGTCCAGGCCTCACGGCCGTCGACCCACGCGCGCAACCGAACGGGTGACGCGCCCGGATTGGCCTGGAGGAGCACGCGCAGGCCGGCCGCGCGCGCGGACAATCCATGCGCATGGAGAACGAGCCGCGGCCCCGCGACCACCGTCACGCGGTCCGCCCAGCGGCGCAGTCCCTCGCTGACCGCCTTCCAGTCGCCCCCGGCGGAGATGCGGACCTCGCGCGGAAGCAGGACCGCGCTGGCGAGCGCTCCACACGCCACGACCACCGAGGCGGCGAGCGTCGCCGAAAGGAGAGGCCGGGCCACGGGATCGGATCTTATGGCGGCCGCGGTTTCCTCGCGACCTCCATCCCGCATACATTCGACCGCATGCGACACGCCCTCGTGGTCGTTCTCTCCCTCGCCGCGCTGTCCGCCCGCGCCCAGGAGCGGACGGTGGTCATCCAGGCGGGCACGCTCCTGGACGGCCGTGGGGGGCGGACCTTGAACGCGCGCATCACCGTGCGTGACGGCCGCATCGAAACGGTGTCCGCAGACGCGACGGCCTCCGCCGGAAGCGCGGACGTCACCTTCGACCTCTCCGCGTACACCGTGCTCCCCGGCCTCATCGACGCCCACGACCACCTCGCGTGGCACTTCAATGCGGCGGGCAAGCTGCACACGGCCAGTGACGGCGAGACGCCGGCGCAGGGCGCGCTGGCCATGGCCGCCAACGCCTGGGCCACGCTGAGGGCGGGAATCACCACCGCCCAGAGCCCGGGCTCGCCCGATGACGCGGACCTGCGCGTGGCCATCGAGCGCGGGGGGCTGCCCGGCCCGCGCCTCCTCACCTCGCTGGAGCCGCTCGACCAGACGTCCGGAGGGCCGGAAGAGTTGCGCGCGAAGGTCCGCGAGCGCAAGCAGGCGGGAGCGGACCTCATCAAGCTCTTCGCGTCCAAGAGCATCCGCGAGGGGGGTGGGCGCACCATGAGCGACGCGCAGCTGGAAGCGGCCTGCGGCGAGGCCAAGGCGCTCGGGCTGCGCACGCTCGTGCACGCGCACTCCGCGGAGTCCATGGCGGCGGCGGCGCGCGCGGGATGCACGCAGGTCGAGCACGGCGTGTTCGCGGACGAGGCGACGCTGCGACTCCTGGCCGCGCAGGGCACGATCTTCGATCCGCAGTGCGGGCTCGTCTTCCGGAACTACCTGGACAACCGCGCCCACTACCTCGGCATCGGCAACTACACGGACGAAGGGTTCGCCGCGATGGTCGCGGCGCTGCCCCGTAACGCGGACGTGCTGCAACGGGCGCGGGCGCGCGGGGTCAAGCTCGTCTTCGGCACCGACGCCGTGGCCGGCGCGCACGGCCGCAACGTCGAGGAGCTGGTGTGCCGGGTCGAGCAGGCCGGCCAGAAGCCGATGGACGCGGTGGTGTCCGCGACGTCGCGTGGCGCGGACGCGCTGGGCCTCGGCCGCGAGATCGGCTCCGTCGCGGCGGGACTGCAGGCGGACCTCGTCGCCGTGGAAGGTGATCCCAGCCGGGACATCACGGCCCTTCGGCGCGTGGTCTTCGTGATGCGCGGCGGCCGCGTGTACCGCAACGAGACCATGGCCCGGCCGCGCTGAGGGGCGGCCCCCGGGCTCAGTTCAGGGTCGGGTCGACGCTGCCGCGTCCTTCGGCCGATTGGGAGAAGAACGCGGGCCAGGCCGCGCGGATGCGCTCCACCTTGGCGACGCTGGCGGGGTCCGCGGGCGCGCCCACGGTGACGTAGATGAAGGCCTCGCGGAACGGCCGGGCCCCGGGCGCCGCCTTCGGGCTCCGGTCGCCGAGCGCGGCCACGACGTCGCCGATGGCGACGTCCTTGCGCGTGCCGGCGAAGACGACCCCCGTGGCGGGGGTCTGACCCGGGTCGGTGTCGGTACCCGTGGGGTTGCGCACGAAGAAGAAGGGCGGGACCTCGCTCGCGTCCCGCATCCCCATCAGGTACTGGTCCAGCGCGCTGTAGCGCAGCGACGCCCCCGCGGTTCGGAAGCGGCCGTCCGCCTGGGTGGCGATGTCGTTGCCTTCCAGGTACGACCCGTCCGTGTCCACGAAGAAGCTCCAGTGCACCTGGTCGCGCCCGAGCAGCTCGCTGCTCGTGGCCGCGCCATCGCGGAAGAGCGCGTTGACCAGCCAGCGATGGCCGACCTCGTGGCCGAGGACGGTGAGCGCGCTGTCCTCGCCCAGGAACCGCTGGTTGAGGTCGTCCGGGTACTTGCCGATGGTGTCCATGAGCACGAAGCTCTCCAGCCGCCCCCGGCTGCCGTAGGTCTGGCTGAGGTCGTCCCGGTCGGCGCCGATCCCCGCATCCGTGTTGTGGACGGTCTCCTCGAAGGAGAAGACCCCGGCGGGGACGAGGCGGCGCGACGTGTACACGACGAGCTGCTGATAGTCGTCGCCGTGGGTCGTGTAGAACTTGCGCGCCACCGCGACCGTGTCCAGCCCGTCGCGGTCGCGGAAGCTCTCCGCCATCGCTCCCGTGCCCGTCACCGCCGCCGCGTGCGCGAAGTCCACGGCCGTGATCCCGTCCTGCGCGTTGCCAGGGGCGACCCCGGTGACGCCCTCCTCGATGGCGGCGCTGAGCTCCGCGTCGTACACGAGGTCGATGCGCCCGTCCGCCCACAGCGTGACCTGGAACGTGTTCTTGTCCGAATGGTCGAACTGCGGCACCGCGCGCCAGGTGACGGTCGCGTGGTCGCCGAGATCCTGGAAGGAGATCGTCCCTCCCGCTTCCGGATTCAGGTCGGCGAGCAGGGGAGCGACGCGCGGCGGGCCGTTCACGAGCCGGCCCACGTTGCGGCCGGTGGAGGCGTCGTCCTTCTGGACGAAGGTCACGTTGCCGTCCGAGTTGACGAAGGCCGTGCCGTAGGTGTGCCCGAAGAACGGGAACGCGAAGGACAGGGTGACGCGCGACGAGTCGTCGTCGCCGAGGGCGAGGCGTGTTCCCGCGTCCGGCTCCAGGGGGAGGGTGAGCCGCGTGGCGGAGAAGCCGCCGCCGCTGGGCGTGAAGCGGACGGCCGCCCCTCCCAGGTCCATCGGGTGGCGCAGCAGGGCGAGGTCGCCCTCGTCCTCGAGGACCGCGATCTGGCCCACGTCGAAGGCGCCGACGGAGGTCGCCTTTGCCCCTCGTTGGAGGGGAGCGCGGCGGGCCCGCTCCTCCTCGTGAGCCCAGACGGCATCGCGCGCGCCGTGGCGGGAGGTCCCGCACCAGGCCGGCCCCGAGCCCGCGCGTGCGGCCAGGACGTCGGCCGCGGGCAACCACGAAAACAGGACGAGGACGATGACGGCGTGTCGCATGAAGGCCTCCAAGGGCCGGACGACCATCATCGCACCGACTATGATATCGGGCCAATGCTCGACATCACCGTCGCCGTCGTGCCCGTGGCCGGGCTCGGCACCCGCCTCCTGCCCGCCACCAAGTCCCAGCCCAAGGAGATGCTCCCCGTGGGCCGGCGGCCCGTGGTCCAGTACGTCGTGGAGGAGCTGACGGAGGCCGGCATCGAGCGCGTCCTCTTCGTGACCGGGCGTGGCAAGACCTCCATCGAGAACCACTTCGACACCGACTTCGAGCTCATCCAGTCCCTCCGCGAGAGCGGCAAGGAGGAGCTGCTGGCCGAGCTCGAGT
>QHVP01000684.1 GCA_003222295.1 Acidobacteriota bacterium
CGCGCCTCTCGCGCAGCGCCCATCAGATGCTGCTCGACCACGTGATGGAAGAGAACGGGGCGTTCTTCCTCCGGGTCGGTCCGCGGCGCATCACGCTGCGCACCTGATGCACCTCGGCGCGCACGTCCCCATCACGGGCGGCGTCTTCAACGCTCCCGGCCACGCGCAGGCCATCGGAGCCGAGGCCATCCAGATCTTCACGCGCAACCAGATGCAGTGGGCCTGCCGGCCGCTGCGCGAGGAGGAGGCCGCCGCCTTCCGGGAGGCGGTGGCGAAGAGCGGGGTCAGGCGCGTGCTCACCCACGGCTCGTATCTCATGAACCTGGCCAGCCCCAATCCCGAGTTCCTGGCCAAGAGCCGCGACTGCCTGGTCACCGAGATCGAGCGCTGCCATCAGCTCGCGATCCCCTACGTCGTGCTCCACCCGGGCGCGCACATGGGACAGGGAGAGGAGGCGGGCCTTTCCGCGATCGCGCGCAGCCTCGATGCCGTCCTCGAGCGCACGCAAGGGCTCGACGTGATGCCGCTGCTCGAGGCCACGGCCGGGCAGGGGTCGTGCCTCGGCCACCGGTTCGAGCACCTGGCGGCGATCTTCGACCGCGTGCGCGAGCCCGATCGCGTGGGGGTCTGCCTCGACACCTGCCACCTCTACGCCGCCGGCTACGACCTGGCGTCGCCCGAAGGGTACGAGCGGACGCTGCGCGACTTCGGACGCGTGGTGGGACTGCGCAAGCTCAAGGCCATCCATCTCAACGACTCCAAGCGGGAGCGCGGCAGCCGGGTCGACCGCCACGCCCGCGCCGGAGAAGGCGTCATGGGCCTCGAGACGTTCGCGCGGATCGTCAACGACCGGCGCTTTCGCGGCCTTCCCCTGGTCGTGGAGACGCCGGGACCGCTCGCGGAGTGGAAGAAGGAGATCGCGCGATTGCGCGGACTCGTGCGGCCGGAGGGGAAGAGCGGCCGCCGGCCGGCCGCCGTGCGGCGGAGGCGACGGTGACGCCGGGCCACCGGGCGGCGCGGGCGCGCATCCTGGCCCTGGAGGCCGGGTTCGACCTGGCCGGCGTGGCCTCCGCAAGCGCTCCCCGCGAGCTGGGCTTCTTCCCGGAATGGATCGCCCACGGTTACGCGGGGGAGATGGCGTACCTGACCTCGCAACGGGATCGGCGCGCCGACCTCCAGACCGCCTTTCCCTGGGCGCGCTCGCTCGTGTGCGTCGGGCTGCAGTACGACACGCCCGGCCCGTACTCGACTGCGGCCGCGCCGGAACGCGGCTGGATCGCGCGCTACGCGTGGGGCGACGACTACCACGACGTCGTGAAAGCGCGCCTGGAAGACCTGCGCGCCCGGCTGGCCGCGGAGCTCGGCCCCATGCAGTCGCGCGTGTACGTCGACACGGGGCCGGTGGTGGAGCGCGCCTACGCGGCCGCCGCCGGCCTCGGGGCCTGGGGCAAGAACACGTGCCTCCTGCATCCCGAGCACGGATCGTGGTTCTTCCTGGGCGAGGTCATCACCGACCTCGAGATGGAGGCGGACGCTCCGCGGGCCGACATGTGCGGCTCCTGTACGGCCTGCCTGGAGGCGTGTCCCACGGGCGCGCTGATCGCGCCCTACGTGCTGGATGCCACGCGCTGCATCAGCTATCTCACGATCGAGGTCAAGGGCGCGATCCCGGAGAGCCGCCGGGCCGGGATCGGCCGCCACGTGTTCGGCTGCGACATCTGCCAGTACGGCGGATCCGGCGTTCGCCCCGCGCGAGGGGCTGCAGGCGCCGGATCTCGACGCGCTCGCCTCCCTCGACGACGACGCCTTCCGTCAGATGTTCCGGAGGAGCCCGGTCAAGCGCGCCAAGCGCCGGGGCCTGCTGCGCAACGTGTGCGTCGCCATCGCCAACTCCGGCGATCCGTCACGCCGGCCCGTGCTCGAGCGGCTGCTCGCGGACGAGGACCCGCTCGTCCGCGAGCATGCGCGGTGGGGACTCGACCGCCTTGGCGACGCCGCCCCTAGTTGAGAGCGACGCGGTCCTTCACCCGGACCGTCCAGTTCGAGCCGGCCGGGATCTCGACGTCCTTGCCGCGGGTCGCGAGCACGGCGCCGCTCCCACCCAGGACACCCACCACCGCACCTTTCTTGGCGCCGCGGCCGCCCCCGAGAATGCCGCCGATGATCGCCCCGCCCACCGTGCTGCCGCCGATGATGGCGGCGTCGCGGCCGTGGCTGTCCGGGCCCTCGACGTCGATGGCGGTGGTGTCGAGCCGGTGCTCGACGCCGCGCACGACGATGCGGTCGAAGTCCACCGCGAGGCGGGACTTTCCGCTCACGCGTCCGGCGGCGTCGGCGCGGTAGAGACGGCCCTTGAGGACGGTCCCACCGGGCAGCAGGACGCGGCCGTCGGGAGACGTCGCGCGCGCGACCCGCGCGGTGACGGAATCACCGACGTGCGAAGTGACGGAGGAGAGGCCGCTCTCCAGCACGAGCTGCAGCTCGGTCCCGGCCGGAATGGTCAGGCGATCGCGGTTGGGCTCGCGCGCCATGGTGGGCTCGGACTCGGCGCGGCGAGACTCGTCGGTCGGGATGTCGATCGGCTCCGCGGCCGGCGCCCGATCGACACGGTCGCTGCGGGCGCTGCCCGTCCGGGCGGTCGTCGTCCCGTGCGAGGCCGGCGCGGTGCGCGACCGGCTGGAGGCATGCGGCGCGGCGGCGGCCCTCTCACGCTCCTTCGCGGCGGGCGCGGGAGCGGCCGGCGCGGGAGCGGTAGGCGCCAGAGTGTAGGGCGCCGGCTCAGCGCCCGGCGCGGTGCCGGGAGCGGCCGGGAGCGTCGTCTGGCTGACGGCCGCGTTGGGCGACGGCGATGCCGCCGGTTCGGGCGCGCGCTGACATGCGGCCGCCGCGGCGGCGAGAAGGACGGCGAGAGGGACTCTCGAACGGATCATGGCGCCTCCTAAAAGCTCCGGGATTTGAGATGCAAGCGCCGTGCCCCCCGCGCGCACCAGACGCCAAGTGGCTGCACCCAGATACTTTGGCCGCGGCGCGGACGGCGGTCAGTGCGCGAGATCACCCACGCGAGGGGCTCACATTGTCCTCCTGCCGCAACGCCGCCTCCGCGATGAGACGGTTGTTCTCGCCGAGCACGCGCCATTCGCGCTGCAGCGTGAAGAGGCAAGTCAGCAGGGTGAGCCAGGCCAGGCCTTCGTGGATGCGGGCGGGGACGGCGCGCGTGTGCGCGGCCGCGCCGAGAATGAAGTTGGCGACGACGAGCAGCAGCGCGAACGTCATGGCCGGGAAGACTTCGGACTTCATCTTCACCGTCCGCCGGCGGAAGGAGTCGCCCCACCCGCGCTCCTTCTCCATGTCCTTCATCTCCACCCCGGTGGCGATGAGGAAGAACATGATGAACGAGTGCGCCATGACCAGCAGCGTCGTGCTCAGCAGGGCGAGCAGGAAGTGGGCCTTCAGATGCGCGACCTGGGCCGGCACCTGGTAGCCGACGGCGATCGACGCGAGCAGCGACAGCGTCCCGGCCAGGGCCAGGGCGAGGAGGGCGATCGCCATCCGTCAGGCCCTCACCGAGGGCTCGCGCGGCAGTCAGCCGGGGCGGCGGGCAGGCACGCCCGCGTCCGCCTCCGTGAAGAGCGGTCCCACCATCCCGATCGCGCGCGCCATGGCTTCCAGCTCGTCGCGCTTGAAGCCCTCACACGTGCGGGCGATGAGACCGTCCGTCCCCACCAGCATCACCGTGGGCGCGGTGCGAAGGCCCATCCCGGTCGCTACCGGATAGGGATCCGCCTCCAGGCGCACGGGCAGGTCCAGCTCCAGGTCGTGGCGCAGCTCGCGGACCGACTCCGCGTCGTCCTGGAGGATCGCGATGACCGAGGTGTCGGGCGGGCGGCGCCGGTGGATGCGGTCCACGAAGGGCAGGGTCATGCGGGTGGTGACGCAGTCGCGGTGGCCGAAGACGAACAGGGCCGGCCGGGCGGCCCAGGCCGTCACGAACGGACGCTCCGCGCCTTCGAGGTCGGGCAGGGACAGAAGCGGGAACGGATGGGGCGGCTGGAACCTCAAGGTCACGTCAAGCCGCCACGAAGTCCGCGCGCACGGCGCGCGGGATCACGCCGGCGGAGTGGCCGCGGTCCAGGAGCTCCTGGACGGCCCGGCGGCCGCGGTCGCCGATGTCGACGGTCATCTCGTTGACCCACATCCCGACGAACCGATCGGCGATGCGCGGGTCCATGCCTCGCGCGAAGCTCATCGCGTAGGCGAGGGCCTCCGCGCGATGCGCCAGCGAGTAGCGCACGGTGTCGCGCACGATGCGGGTCAGGCGGCGCATGAGGTCCTCGCCCAGGTCGCGGCGGACGGCGTTGGCACCCAGGGGCAGGGGAAGGCCCGTCTCCCCCTTCCACCACGCGCCCAGGTCCACGACCTTGTGCAGGCCGTGGCCGCCGTAGGTGAGCTGCCCCTCGTGGATGATCAGGCCCACGTCCGCGCGGCCCTCGTGCACCTCCTCGAGAATGCGGTCGAAGGGCACCACGCGCGTCTCCGCTTCCGGCGCGAACAGGCGCAGGGCCAGGTAGGCCGTGGTCAGGAGTCCCGGCACCGCCACCAGGCGGCGGCCGATGTCGGAGGGGTCCACCGGCTCGCGCGCGACCAGGAGCGGGCCATAGCCGTCGCCGATGCTGCCGCCGCACGGCATGAGCGCGTAGTGGTCGGCCACGTGCGGCCAGGCGTGGAACGAGATGGCGGTGACCTCGTGCACGCCCACCCGCGCCTCCTCGTTGAGGGTCTGGATGTCCTTCAGGACGTGCGTGATCTCGAGGCCGCCGGTGGGCACGTGGCCGGAGGCGAGGCCGTAGAACATGAACGCGTCGTCGCTGTCGGGGCTATGGGCCAGCGAGACCTTCATGCGCGCACCGGCGCGAGGTCCCGCATCAGCTCCGGCGCCCATTCGGACGGAGGCCGCGTGACGTCCGCGATCGTCAGGGGCGGCAAGCCGCGGTAGCGCCGCAGGGCATCCATCACCTCCGGCGAGGG
>QHVP01000682.1 GCA_003222295.1 Acidobacteriota bacterium
AGGCAGCTGCGAACACCCATCGTCCCTTCGCGGGATATCCCGAGGCATGTCAAGCGCGCGGTCGCTCAACGTGACGGCGGCCAATGCGCCTTCGTCTCCCGAGGCGGACACCGGTGCACGGAGCGCACGTTCCTGGAATTCCATCACATCCTGCCGTATGCGAAGGGAGGACTGGCCACCGTCGAGAACATCTCCCTTCGCTGCCGGCGCCACAACCAATACGAGGCGGAGCTCGTCTTCGGTCAGCGTAGTGGCTCGGTGGCTCGTGAGACATACCGTTTTCACTAGCCCCGCCTGCGCCCCCGGCCGCCGCGCGCGGCCGGGGGTCGGGCGGACCACCACTAGAACTTCCGCGCGGTGATGATCTGGTTGAACGTGTACTCGCCCTCCAGCTCGCCCGGGCAGGTGACCTTCACCTGAGTGCGCGCGGAGAGCAGGTTGTTCTGGAAGAGCCCGGTATAGGTCGAGGGGGGCGGCAGCGGGCACGTCCCCGCGCCGGGCTGCGGCCCGCGCGTCACGAGGGTCACGGCGCCGCCGGGCGTGACGGACCCGCTCAGCTCGAACGACACTGCCGGGCAGGGCGTCCCCACCACCGCGAACCCGCTGAACTTGTCCGAGCCCGGCTCCTGGGCCAGGGTCATGCTGCCCGAGCAGTTCCACGATCCGTTGTAGCCGTCGCGCGTGCGGTTGAACTGCGTCAGCCAGTTCGTGCTCGTGTACGTCCCGGTCAGGTTCGGCACCGGCTGCCCCGGCGGCGTGGGCCCGCTCACGCCCCCGTCGTTGGAGCCGCAGGCGGCGAGCAGGAGCAGCGCGGCCACCGCGGTCGGTCTCATTGCGTTCATGTGAGTCCTCGCATCGGCTCGCGTCGTCGTCGCGCTCTCCTGCGCGTCCGCGCGCGGCCGTCGCCCGCTCTGTAGAGCAACGTGCGAGCCACGACGCATGGTGCCGATTTCGCGCTTTTTCCAGGGGTTTGCGAGGATTCGACGGACGCGCCGCGTTCGCTTGTCGAACGGATGTTCGGAGGACGAACGAACCGCTACTCGGATTTCTTGTGCAGCCCGAAGTCCTCGAGCCGCCGGTAGAACGTCTCCGGCGAGAGCTGGAGGAGCTCCATGGCGCGCCGCTTGTTTCCCTTGGTGTGCTCGAGCGCACGCACGATGTGACGTCGCTCCAGCTCCTCGATCGCCTTCCTGAGCGGACCCGGAGGACCGCTCTCCCCGATCGGAGCGACAGAGGCGCCGGCCTGCAGGTAATCGGGCAGGTCCTCCACGCGTACCACGCTGGCGTCCACGAGGCACACCGCGCGCTCCACGACCTGCTGCAGCTCGCGCACGTTGAAGGGCCAGTGGTGGCGTCGCAGGACGTCCATGGCTTCCGCCGAGAACGTCTTGGCCGGCGCGCCCCGGCCGTAGCGGGCGAGGAAGTGATCGACGAGACGGGGCACGTCCTGGCCTCGCTCGCGCAGGGGCGGGATGGTGACCATGTGGCCGAGCCGCGCCAGGAGGTCGGCCCGGAAGCGGCCCTGCTCGACGTCGCGCTCGAGCGGACGGTTGGTGGCGGAGACGACCAGGGCGTCCACCTGGCGCGCGGCCGTGTCGCCCACCCGGAACAGCTCGCCCGAATCGAGGAAGCGCAGCAGCTTGGTCTGCACGGCGGGATCGATGTCGCCCACCTCGTCGAGGAAGAGCACGCCCCCGTCCGCGATCTCGAGGCGGCCCTTCTTGTCGCGCGCCGCTTCCGTGAACGCGCCCTTGACGTGGCCGAAGAGCTCGGACTCGACGAGGGTGGGGGCGAGGGCGGGGATGGTGACGGGCACGTACGAGCCGCTGGGCCGCGGGGTATGCGCGGCGTAGGCGCGCGCGAAGAGCTCCTTGCCCGTGCCCGTCTCCCCGCGCAGCAGGACGCGCGCCCCGCTCTTCGCGAACCGGCGCACCGCGTCGTAGGCCTTGAGCAGCGCGGGCGCCGCCCCCACGATCTCGTGGCGCAACAGCTCCGTTTGCAAGGCGTCGAGCCGGTCGCCCGCGCGCGCGAGCTCTTCCGTCCGCTCGAGCACGAGCGAAGCGTAGAGCGCGACCGCGGTGAGGAACTCGAGGTCCGCGGGGGCGAAGGGCCGGGCACTGCGGTTGTCGAGATAGAGGACGCCGCGCGCGGGCGAGCCCAGGGGCACGCAGAGGATGGACCGGATGCGGAAGCGCTGGATGCTCTCCGCCTCCGCGAACTGCGCGTCCTGGCGGATGTCCGAGGCCAGGACGGCCAGGCCGCTCTCGACGACGTGGCGGATGACGCTCCAGCTCAGCGGCCAATCGTCCGGAGCGCGGTCCGCGGGAAGGTTGTGGGACAGGCGCGCGCGGAAGCCCTTGCCGGCCAGGGTCAGGAGGCAGGCGCGGTCGGGCTGGAGGTGCGCGACGATGGCGTCGTGGATCGTCTGCAGCACCGTCGCCGGGTCCGTCTGTTCGAGGAGCTGGCGGCCGATCGCGTAGACGGCGCCGAAGCGGCCCGCGCCCAGCACGGCGCTGCCCGCGGGCAGGGGCCTCCGCGGATCGAGCGTGGCCTCGGTGTGGGCCCGCGTCGTCTCGCGCTCCTGCGTCACCTGGCGACTATCGGCCGCGCTCCGAGGGCTGTCAACGGCCGCGACACGGTTGACCTGGGCTCCGCGCCGGACGTACGCTCCGGTCCATCGCCACCATGAACGGAAACGCCCTCTCCAGCCGCGGCCCCGCCATCGCCCTGCTCGAGACGAGCTCGATCGCGAAGGGCATCGAAGCCACCGACGCCATGATGAAGCGGGCGGGGGTCGAGCTGTTGATGACGACCATCGTCCCCCGCGGCAAGTACCTCGTGATGGTCGGCGGCGCCGTCGCCGACGTCGAGGCTTCGCTGCGGGCGGGCAAGGACATCGCGGGCGCCACCGTCCTCGACGAGTTCCTCATCCAGAACGCGGATCCGCAGCTCCCCGCCGCCATCAAGGGAAAGGTCAAGGTCGCCTCGATCGTGGCCGTGGGCATCATCGAGACGAAGGAGATCGCGTCCGCGATCTTCGCCGCCGACGCCGCGGTGAAGGCGGCGGACGTCACGCTGATCGAGGCGCGGAACCAGCCCGGCGCCAAGGGCATGGTCGTCGTCACGGGCGAGGTGGGCGCGGTGCGGGCGGCGGTGGCGGCGGGTGTGGCCACCATCGAGCGCGACGGGATGCTGATCGCCGAAGTCGTGATCCCCTACGCGCACGAAGCGCTCGTCAAGTCCCTCACGAGCTGAACAGGCTGGGCCCAAAAACACGAAGGGGCACGCGAGTGGCGTGCCCCTGACGGCAGCGAACTTCGGGCTCGAGATCTAGTACTTGGTGGCGGGAGACGGGCTGGCCTTGGTCGCCGGGCTGGCCTTGGTCGCCGGGCTGGCCTTGGTCGCCGGGCTCCCCTTGGTCGCGGGGGTGGCCGGGCTGGCCGCGGTCGCCGGGCTGGCCGGGGTGGCCGGGCTCGCCGCGGTCGTGTGCGCCTTGTGCTTCTTCGTCGTCTTCTTTGCCGGCGTGTCCGCAAACGCCACCATCGGCAGCGTGGCAACAGCCAGGATCAGCATGAGCTTCTTCATGTGAGTATTCCCCTCCTCAGGGTCGGTCCCTTCTTAGGCAACTCGCCTGCCATCCCGGCGGCCGCCGAGCAGCCAGGCGTCTCCCCATGTCGTTTCAAGGAGTTACGGCATCGCGTTCCAGGCGCCTGTCGACTGGAGACTGCACCTTCTCGGGCACTTCCTGCCCCGTTTCGGGCAGTTCGTTGAGATGAAGGTTGTCGATGGATGATCGGGCGGGGTCAGACCTTGCGGGCGACAAGCAGCAGATGCGCGCTCATGGCCAGCACCGCCGGGTCGCCCTCGATCCGCCGGAGGAGATCCAGGAGCTGCCGGCGCCGGCGCTCGTCGCGCCAGCGCGCTTCCAGGTCGGGGATCAGCCAGGCCGGGCCTTCCACGGCGAGGATGGCGTCGACGGCGAGGCCGGCGGCGCGTGCCTCTTCGCCCAGTTCGGCCGGGAGATGGAAGTACGCGGTCGTGAAGTACTCGAGCCGCGAGGTCGGGTTGCGGTGTTGTCCCTCGCGCAGGTCGCGCTCGAGGATGGGCAGGAACTCGGGATCGTCGATCAGGCCCCGGCACACGCCGTCGAGCAGCGAGGCGTGACGTGAGATCGCGGCGGCGACCACGACCCCTCCCGGCCTCAGCACGCGCCGCGCCTCGGCCAGGGCCTGGATCCGGTCGTCGCGCCGGGTGAGGTGATAGAGGGGACCCAGGAGCGCCACCGCGTCCGCCGAGGCGTCCGCATCCTCGAGCCGGCGCGCATCGCCGACGCGAGCGCCGGCCAGCGCAGGACCGGGATGCCCGCGAGCCTCCTCGACGTGCCGCGGCACCGGATCGACGAGGTGGACTTCGTACCCGCGGCCGGCCAGCCCGCGCGCGTAGACGCCGGTGCCTCCTCCCACGTCCAGGACACGGGCGGGCGGGGCGGGCAGGTAGCGCTCGAGCACGTCCTGCGTGCGCGCGAGCTCGATCGCGCCGGATCCCTCGAGCAGGCGTCCACCCTCGAGGCCGCCCTGGTAGAACCGCTCGATGTCGTCCGCGTCGCTCATGCCCGCCGTGGTGCGGGCGAGATTACGCTCGCGCGGCGCGCGCCGTCAACGTAAGATCCGGCCCCGCCTGGAGGTGTCATGCCGCGTGCCCGCACCGGCCGTCGTCTCGCGCTCGTCCTCGCCGCCCTCGGAGCCGCCACTACGGGCGCGCGCTCCGCGGCCCCGCCCTCGCCGGGCACGGACGCGCGCGCGGCGATCCCCGACGACCTGTTGCGCGGCCTGCGCTGGCGCTCGATCGGTCCCTACCGCGGCGGCCGCGTCGTCGCGGTGGCCGGGCGGCGCGACCAGCCATACGTCTACTACTTCGGCGGCACCGGCGGCGGCATCTGGAAGACCACGGACGGCGGCATCCGCTGGGCCAACGTCTCCGACGGCCAGCTCGGCACCGGCTCCGTGGGCGCGGTCGCGGTGGCGGAGTCGGACGCGAACGTCGTGTACGCGGGGATGGGCGAGGGCTGCATCCGCGGCAACGTCTCCCACGGCGACGGCGTGTACCGCTCGACGGACGGCGGACGCACCTGGACCAGCGTCGGCCTGCGCGACACGCGCCAGATCGGCCGCATCCGCGTGCACCCCAAGGACGCGGACACGGTCTACGTCGCCGCCCTCGGCCATGCCTTCGGCCGCAACGCGGAGCGCGGGGTGTTCCGCTCGCGGGACGGCGGGCGCACCTGGCGCAAGGTCCTCTACGTCGACGACACCACGGGCGCGATCGACATCGACATGGATCCGACCAACCCGCGCGTCCTCTATGCCGCCTTCTGGCAGGTCGTGCGCACGCCCTGGAGCCTGGAAAGCGGCGGGCCGGGCAGCGGCCTCTACAAGACGACGGACGGCGGAGACACGTGGAAGAAGATGGCGGGCGAGGGTCTGCCCAAGGCACCCTGGGGCCGCGTGGGGGTGACGGTGTCGCCCGCGAACCCGAGCCGGGTGTGGGCCCTCATCGAGGCGGAGGACGGCGGGGTCTATCGCAGCGACGACGCGGGCGCGACCTGGAAGCGCACGAACAACGAGCGCCGGCTGCGCCAGCGCGCCTGGTACTACACGCACATCTTCGCGGACCCCGGGAACGCGGACTCGATGTACGTCCTCAACACCGGCTTCTACCGTTCGCAGGACGGCGGCCGCACGTTCAACCCCATCCGCGTGCCGCACGGAGACAACCACGACCTCTGGATCGCGCCCGAAGACCCGCTGCGCATGATCGAGAGCAACGACGGCGGGGCCAACATCAGCTTCGACGG
>QHVP01000686.1 GCA_003222295.1 Acidobacteriota bacterium
AGACGCTCTACGTGTCCGACCTCAAGGCCGGCAAGACCTACGCCTACGACATCCAGAAGGACGGAAGCCTCGCGGGCAAGCGCCTGCACTGCGCGCTCGGCTCCGACGGGATGACGCTGGACGAGGAAGGCAACCTCTACCTGACCGGCAAGGGCGTGCACGTGTTCGACAAGACGGGCAAGGAGGTCCAGGCCTTCGACGTGCCCGAGGAATGGACGGCCAACGTGAGCTTCGGCGGGAAAGACCACCGCACGCTGTTCATCACCGCGAGCAAGGGACTCTACGCGGTCCGCCTGCGGGTCAAGGGCGCGAACCCCGCGAAGTAGGAGGTGTAGACTCGTCGGGAACGGAGCCGGGCATGGCAAGAAAGAAGATGGGGCGCCGGCGGTTCCTGGCCACGGCGGGCAAGGGGGTCGTCGCCTCCTCCGTGGTCGCGGGCTTCCCCGCCATCGTCCCCGCCTCCGTCTTCGGCGCCGCCTCGCCGAGCAACCGCATCAACGTGGGTGCCATCGGCACCGGACGCATCTCGCGCGGGCACGACCTGCCGGGCATCTGGCAGCACGACATCGCCCGCGTCATGGCCGCTTGCGACCTCGACAGCAAGAGAGTCGAAGACGCCAAGACCCTCATCAACGGGTACTACGCCAATAAGACCGGGAAGCCCTACGACGGCGTGACCGGGTACGCGAACTATCACGACCTCCTTGCGAGCAAGGACGTGGATGCCGTCGTCATCAGCACCCCGGATCACTGGCACTGCCTCATCGCCATCGACGCCGTGGACGCGGGCAAAGACGTGTATCTCCAGAAGCCGGCGTCGCTGACCATCGCCGAGGGCCGCGCCCTCGTGAGCGCCGTCCAGCGCAGCGGGCGCATCTTCCAGATCGGCAGCCAGCAGCGCTCGACCGTGCAGTTCCGTTACGCGGCGGAGCTGGTGCGCAACGGCCGTATCGGGCAGCTCAAGACGGTGGAGGTGGGCCTTCCCGGGGATCCCTCCGGGGACGACGAGCCGGAGATGCCCGTGCCCAAGAACCTCGACTACGACATGTGGCTGGGCTCGACGCCGGTCGTGTACTACACGGAGAAGCGGGTCCATCCGCAAATCGGGTACGACCGCCCGGGCTGGCTGCGCTGCGAGCAGTTCGGCGCGGGCATGATCACGGGCTGGGGAGCGCACCACATCGACAGCGCGCACTGGGGCATGGACACCGAGCTCACGGGGCCGGTGGAGATCTGGGGCACGGC
>QHVP01000142.1:0-9875 GCA_003222295.1 Acidobacteriota bacterium
GACACACGGACCGAGGCCGTTCCGTCCGCTCGGATGCCGGTCCCGCTCGGTGTGGCACGAGTGACACGTTTTCGTTCCGGAACGACGGGAGGTGCGACAGTGCCGTGAAAGGAGCTCGAAGAGGGGGCAGCTGCGAAGGCTACGTCAACATCCCGATGAGCCAGCTCGAGAGCCGTCTCGGCGAGCTTCCGAAGGACAGGCCGATCCTCACCGCTTGACAGGGCGGGGGAAGAGCTGCGCGTGCCGCGGCTTTGCTCGAGAAGAACGGGTTCAAGATCGCCGGGTTCTGCGGCCTGAAGGACTACAAGGGCGGCAAGCTCAAGCCGGCTAGAACAGCACCCGCGTCCGGATCGTCCCCTCGATCGCATTGAGGGATTTCAATGCGGCGCGGCTCGACCGCTCGTTGGCCTCCACGTCGATCACGACGTAGCCGATGTGGGCGTTGGTCATCAGGTACTCGCCGCTGATGTTGATGCGGTTCTTCGAGAACACGCCGTTGATGCGGCTCAGCACCCCGGGCACGTTCTTGTGGATGTGCAGCAGGCGGTGGCTGCCGGGGTGCTCGGGCAGCGCCACCTCCGGGAAGTTCACCGCGGACAGCGTCGAGCCGTTGTCGCTGTAGCGCACGAGCTTCTCCGAGACCTCGGTGCCGATGTTGGCCTGGGCCTCGAGGGTGGAGCCCGCGATGTGCGGGGTCAGGATGACGTCGTCGAACCGGCGCAGCGGAGACAGGAATTCCTGGTCGTTGCCCTCCGGTTCCACGGGGAACACGTCGAAGGCGGCGCCCGCGAGCTGCCGCGTCTCCAGGGCCTCCGCCGCCGCGTCGATGTCGACGACGGTGCCGCGCGAGGCGTTGATGAACTTCGCACCCTTCTTCATGCGCGCGAACTGGCGGCGGCCCATCATGCCCTGCGTGAGCGGGGTCTCGGGGACGTGGAGGGTGACCACGTCCGCCACCTCCAGCAGCTCGTCCAGGGTCGGCATCATGCGGGCGTTGCCCAGGGGCAGCTTGGTCACGATGTCGTAGAAGCAGACGTCCATCCCCAGCGCCTGCGTCTTGCCTCGCACCTCGCGCGCGTCGTCCGCGGACTTGGCCCACACCCCCCGATGCAGCAGCGCGTTCTTGGCCGGGATGCCGCGGAGCAGGAAGATGATCTCCGCCAGCACGAGCTCCGCCACCGACCGCGTGTTCGAGAAGGGCGCGTTGAAGACGGGGATCCCGCGCATCATGGCCGCGTCGAGGTCGATCTGGTTGGTGCCGATGCAGAAGGCGCCCACCGACATCAGCTTCGGCGCCGCCGCGATCGCGTCCGCGGTCAGGCGCGTGCGCGAGCGGATGCCCACGAAGTAGGCATCCGCGACCACGGCCCTCAGCTCGTCGCCGGCCAGAGCCTTCTTGTGCCGCTCGATCGTGGCGTAGCCGTGCCGCTTGAAGTTCTCGACCGCGCGGTCGTGCACGCCCTCCAGCAGGACGATCTTCATGCGCGACTTCGCGAAGGACGTGCTCAAGGTCGGCTCCTTCTGCTTCCAGGCTATCCGATGCCACCCCGCGTGTCCCCGCGCGGTGGTCGCGCTATCCTCGTGGAATGACGGTGCCTGACCAGGGTGAGATGGAGAAGACGGTCGTCGGCGGGCTGTCCGCCCTCCTGGGCCCGGGAGCCGTCGTCACCGAGCCGCACGAGCTGGCCCGCTACGAGCAGGGCTGGCGGTACGGCCGCGGCGCCGCTCTGGCCGCGGTGCGGCCCAGCAGCACGGAGGAGGTCTCGCGCGTGCTCGCCTTCGCCGCCGCCCGGGGTATCCGTGTCGTGCCGCAGGGAGCGAACACGGGCCTGGTGGGAGCGTCCACCCCGGACGCCACCGGGAGCATGCTCGTGCTCAGCCTGGAGCGCCTCTCCCGCCTGCTCGAGATCGACCCCGTCGATCGCACGGTCGTCGCCGGGGGCGGCGTCCTGCTGAGCCAGCTCGACGCCGCGCTGGCGGAGCAGGGCCTCCTGTTTCCCATCGACCTCGGCGCCGATCCCACCGTGGGCGGCATGGTGGCCACCAACGCCGCCGGTACGCGCGTCCTGCGCTACGGGGACGTGCGCCAGAACCTGCTCGGGGTCGAGGTCGTCCTCGCGGACGGCACCGTCCTCGACCTCATGGCCGCCCTGCGCAAGAACAACACGGGCCTGGACGCCAAACAGCTCTTCGTCGGGACTTCCGGCGTGTTCGGCGTCGTGACCCGGGCCGTCCTGCGCGTCGTACCGCGGCCGGCCCAGCGGGCCACCGCGCTGGTGGGGGCGGCGAGCGGCGCGACCGTGCTCCAGCTCTTGTCACACCTGGAGCGCGGGCTCGGCGACGTCCTCACCGCCTTCGAGGTCGTGAGCGCGGACGCTCTGGGGCCGGTATTCCGGTACCAGCCGCGGCTGCGCAATCCGTTCGGAGCCGCGCTGCCGCCCTACACGGTGCTGGTCGAGCTATCGACCACGCTGCCCTCCGAGCGGATCTCCCTCGACGACCTGCTGGAGTCCACGCTGGGAGCCCTGCTCGAAGGCGAGGCGGGCGAAGGCATCACCGACATCTTCCCCGGCAAGCCCAGCGACCTCTGGGACGTGCGCCACCACGTCTCCGAGAGCCACCGCCACGAGGGCGAAGTGCTGGGCTTCGACATCAGCGTCCCGCGCTCCTCGATGGCCGTCTTCGTGGACGCGGCCCGCGCGCTCGTCGCCGCCGAGTACCCGTTCATCCGGGTCTGCGACTTCGGCCATTGGGGGGACGGAGGCGTGCACCTCAACCTGGTATGGAAGAAGGACGAGGCCGTCCGGGAGACGCCGGAGCTGAAGGCGGAGCTGCAGCCGCGGATCTACGATCTCGCGGTCACGAGCTTCCGGGGCAGCTTCAGCGCGGAGCACGGCGTGGGCCCGCACAACCAGGCCTTCTACGACCGGTACACGCCCGCCCTCGTCCAGGAGGTCTGCCGCACGCTCAAGGCCCGCCTCGACCCGCAAGGGCTGCTCGGAACCACGCGCCTCGGCTGAAACGAGGCTAAAATGGCGCCTCATGGCGTCCGCCCCTCCGTCCTCCCCCACCTTCAAGAAATCCGTCGCCCGCGAGTACCTCGAATCGCTGGTGGTGGCCTTCATCCTGGCCACGTTCATCCGCACGTTCATCGTGCAGGCCTTCAAGATCCCGACCGGCTCCATGGAGACGAACCTGCTGATCGGGGATCACCTGCTCGTCAACAAGGTGGTGTACTCGCCGTCGCTCTTTCCGCTGGAGAGCGTCCTGCTCGCGAAGAAGCCGATTCAGCGCGGCCACGTCGTGGTCTTCAAGTACCCGGAGGAGCCGACGCGCGACTTCATCAAGCGCGTGATCGGCCTCCCCGGCGAGAAGGTGGAGATCCGCGAGAAGGTCGTCTACATCGACGGCAAGCCCCTAGACGAGCCCTACGTGCACTTCCTGGAGCCGCCGCTGCGTCCCGGCGATCCGGAGTTCGGGCTGCGCATCGAGGGCCGCGGGGACAACTGGGGTCCCCAGGTCGTCCCCCCGGGAATGCTGTTCGTCCTGGGCGACAACCGCGACAACAGCAAGGACAGCCGCTACTGGAATTACCTGCCCATCGACCAGGTCAAAGGGCGCGCGCTGATGGTGTATTGGTCCTACGAAGCCTCCCGCGAGGAGTACCGTCGCACGGGGATGGACTGGGTGCGGGACACGCTGGCCGCGTTCGGGAAGACGCGGTGGCGTCGCTTCTTCCATCTGATCCGCTGAGAGGTAAATCGATGCTGCGATCCGAGAGCGAGAAGGGCGAGGGACGGCTGGGGAGCATCATCTGGCTGCTGATCGTGGCCGGGGTGCTCTACGCGGGCTGGAACCTCATCCCCGCGTACTTCAGCAACTACAACTTCGCGGACAAGATGACGGAGCTGGCGCGGGCGCCCAAGTACAGCCACCCCGACGACCGCATCGAGTCGGAGCTCATCAAGGCGGCGCAGGAGAACCACCTCGAGCAGTTCATCGGACCCAAGACCTGCAAGATCAACACGCTCGAGGTGCGACGCGTGATCGTGTGCGAGTACGACCGCACGGTGCAGATCCTCCCGGGCTTCCAGAAGAAGATCCACTTCAAGTCCGAAGCCGACCAGCCGTTGATTTAATGCAGGGGGTTGCTCCTCGCCAGACGGATGCAACCCCCTACGCCCTTCGGGCTACCCCCTGCCGCTCGCGGCGAAGTGAATTCGCCGCTCGCTACAATTTCCCCAGGAGCTGCTTCGCGATGACGAGCAGCTGCATGTGCGTGGTCCCTTCGTAGATCTGCCCGACCTTCTGGTCCCGGAAGTACTTCTCGACCGGATACTCCCGCGTGAAACCGTAGCCGCCGTAGATCTCGATCACCGTCGAGGTGACGTGCTCGGCGGCGCGGGAGGCGAACAGCTTGGACATCGCGGCCTCCTTGATGAAGGAAGACCCGGTGTCCCGCAGCCGCGCGGCGTTGTAGGTCAGGAGGCGCGAGGCCTCGATCTCGGTCGCGAGCTCCGAGAGGAGGAACTGCACGGCCTGGAACTCGGAGATGGCCTTGCCGAACTGATGCCGCTCCTGCGCATAGCGCAGCCCGTGGTCGAACGACCCCTGGGCGACGCCCACCATCTGGGCGCCGATCCCGATGCGTCCTTCGTTGAGGGTCTCGATGGCGATCTTGTAGCCCTTGCCGACCTCGCCCAGGACGTTCTCGCGCGGGACGCGGACGCTCTCCAGGATCAGCTCGCAAGTGGAGGACGCGCGGATGCCGAGCTTGTCCTCCTTCTTGCCCACCGAGAACCCGGGGAAGTTGCGCTCCACCAGGAAGGCGGTGATCCCCTTGTAGTCCTTCGAGGGGTCGACGGTGGCGAGGATGATGAAGAGGTCGGCCTCGGCGGCGTTGGTGATCCAGAGCTTGCGCCCGGTCAGCTCCCAGTGGTCCCCGCGGTCCGTCGCGCGGCAGGACAACGCGAACGCGTCCGAGCCGGAGCCCGCCTCGGAGAGCGCGTAGGCGCCGACCCATTTCGAAGCCAGACGGGGGAAGTAGCGCGCCTGCTGCTCCGCGTTGCCCCAGCGCAAGAGGGCGTTGTTCACGAGCGTGTTCTGCACGTCGACGAGCACGGCGACGGACGCATCCACCCGCGCCAGCGCCTCCACGGCGAGGATGGACATGAAGAAGGTGGCGCCCGCGCCGCCGTTGGCCTCGGGGATCTCGATGCCCATCACGCCGAGCTCGAACAGGGCGTCGATGAGAGGGCGCGGAATGCTCGCGTCCTCGTCCATCTGATGGACGAGCGGGCGCACCCGCTCCTCCGCGAAGTCGCGCACGGCGTCGCGGAACATCCGCTCCTCCTCACCGAGATCGGTCAGCGGGAGGCTGCGGCGGGCAGTCAGCGTCTCGGACATCGATGCACCTCGGTGTCTCCATCCTAGCCCCGCGAGGAAGGAGCGAAAACACTGGAAACTCCTTGACACGACGGCGCGCGCACGTATGATCACACTGTCATGTTCTTGCCACCCGCCGTGCGACCGCAGGCCCGCGTCAGGCGAGGCCCGTGTGTCCGGCGGGGCGAACCGGTCTAGTCCTTCGTACAACGGACCGGATCCACCGACCCGCTGGAGCCGGAAGCTCCAGTGGGTTTTTTGTTTTGGCCGGGCGCGGCCCGGGCCTGGAGGAAAGGGCAGTGAACGTCGGGGTGTTCGGGGCGACGGGCTACGCCGGGCGCGAGCTGGTGCGGATCCTCGCCGTCCACCCGCGCGCCCGCGTCGCCTTCACCACGGGCACGGGCGACGGCCATCTCGCGCACGAGGGGGGTCTGGAGCGGAAGGCGGACGCGTACTTCCTTTCCCTGCCCCACGGGATCTCCGCCACCTTCGCCGCGCGGCTGCGCGTGGCGCATCCGTCCGCGGTCGTCGTCGACCTCTCCGGTGACCTGCGCCTGCCCACCGCCGCCGCCTACCGCGAGTGGTACGGGCACGATCATCCGGCGCCGGAGCTCCTGGGCCAGGCCCCTTACGGCCTCACCGAGCTCTATCGCGACGAGATCCGGTCCGCGCGCCTCATCAGCAATCCCGGCTGCTACGCGACCTCCGTGCTGCTGCCGCTGATCCCGCTCGTGCGCGAGAATCTGATCGATCCCGACGACGTGATCGTCGACGCCAAGAGCGGGACGACCGGAGCCGGCCGCGCGCCCCGGGAGGACCTGCTCTTCTCCGAGGTGGCCGACGACTTTTCCGCCTATGCCCCCGGCCGCGCCCATCGGCACGTGGGCGAGATGGAAGCGGCGGTGCGCGAGAAAACGGGCCGTGACCTGCGCCTCACGTTCTGCCCGCACCTGCTCCCCGTGCGGCGCGGGATCCTGTCCGCGCTGTACGTCAAGACGGATGCGGGCGTGGACCGGCTGGGCGCCGCCCTCGCCCACGCCTACGAAGGATCGCCGTTCGTCCGCGTGGTGGGTCCGGCCCCGCCGCGCCTCTCGGACGTGGTCCACACGAACGAGTGCCGCCTGTCGGTGCATGCAGCGGCGCCCGGCCGCGTCGTCGTGTTCTCCGCCCTCGACAACCTCGTGAAGGGCGCGGCCGGCCAGGCCGTCCAGAACCTCAACCTGGCCCTGGGCCTGCCCGAGGACGCGGGCCTGGTGCGGGGGCGCGCATGAACAGCGGCGTGCGGGTGTACAAGCTCGGGGGGCCGGCGCTCGAGGATGCGGAGCTGCTCCCCGCCCTCGCGGAGGAGCTCCGCCGCGCCCGGGGGCGCGTGCTGGTCGTGCACGGCGGCGGACGGCACGTGGAGCGGGAGCTGCAGGCGCGGGGACTGCAGTCGCGGTTCGTGGGGGGCCGCCGCGAGACGTCGGCGGAGGCGATGGAGGTCGTCGAGATGGTCCTCTCCGGGGCCGTGAACAAGGGTCTGGCCGCCGGTCTCACCGCGGCCGGCTTGCCCGCCATCGGTCTCTCCGGGCGCGACGCGGGCCTGCTACGCGCGCGCCTCCAGCCCGGCCTCGGCCGCGTGGGCCGCCCGGAGTCGGTGGATGCGCGCGTCCTGGAGGCGGCATGGGAGGCCGGCCTCGTCCCCGTGGTCTCGCCCGTTTCCCAGGGTATGGACGGGGGGGCGCTCAACGTGAACGCCGACGAAGCGGCCCTCGCCCTCGCCGTCGCGGCGTGCGGCTGGACGCCCATCCTGTCGCGTCGCTCAGCGCGGACGAGGTCCGCCATCATGTCGCGCAAGGCGCGATCACGGGAGGAATGGCGATGAAGGTCGACACCGCGTTGCAGGCCGTGGCCGCGGGCGTGCCGGAGGTGATCGTGGCCGGGAAGGCGCGTCTCGCCGGCGGCTTTCCGGGCACGCGGCTGCATCAGGGCGCGGCGGAGGGGGCGCGCGCATGACCACGCTGCTCCCCGTCTACGAGCGCGATCTCGTCATCGTCTCCGGCAAGGGCGCGCTGCTCACCGACAGCGCGGGCAACACCTACCTCGACTTCGCGGCCGGCATCGGCGTGAACGGCCTCGGCTACGGCAACAGCAAGGTCGTGAGCGCGATCAAGAAGCAGGCCAGCCGGCTGATCCACTCGAGCAACCTCTACTTCACGGAGCCGGTCACGCGCCTGGCCGACGCGCTGGTCAAGGCCTCCTTCCCGGCCCGCGTGTTCTTCACGAACTCGGGGACGGAGAGCGTGGAGGCGGCGATCAAGTTCGCGCGCCGCATCGGCAACGCCTCCGGGCGCACGGAGCTGGTGGCCTTCGAGGGCGGCTTCCACGGGCGCACGATGGGCGCGCTCTCGATCACCTGGAAGGAGAAGTACCGCGCGCCGTTCGAGCCCCTCGTCCCCGGGACGCGCTTCTGCCCCTGGAACGACCTCGGCGCGGCCAAGGGCATGATCGGACCGAAGACGGCCGCGGTGTTCATCGAGCCCGTGCAGGGCGAGGGCGGCATCCGCGTCGCCCCCGAGGATTTCCTGCAGGGCCTCTCCGACCTCTGCCGCGAAACGGGCGCCCTGCTCGTGTCCGATGAGGTGCAGTGCGGGCTCGGGCGCACGGGCGCCCTGTTCGCCTACGAGCGTGCGCACATCCGCCCCGACATCGTGACCCTGGCCAAGCCGCTCGGCGGCGGGCTGCCCCTGGGGGCCGTGCTCCTGCGCGAGGAGCTGGCCGGCGCGCTCCAGGTGGGCGACCACGGCAGCACTTTCGGGGGCAATCCGGTGGCGGCGGCCGCTTCGCTCGTGATCATGGACCGGCTGACGTCGGGCGGGTTCCTGGGCAAGGTCGAGAAGAAGGGCAAGATGTTGCTGCGCAACCTCCGCGCCATGCAGCGGAAGTACCCCAAGCAGATCCGCGACGTGCGCGGCCTGGGCCTGATGTTCGGGATCGAGCTGACCGGTCCCGCGAGCCCGATCGTGGCCGGCCTGCGCGCGCGCGGGATCCTCGCCACCAAGGCGGGCGAGAAAGTGCTGCGCCTGCTCCCGCCCCTGGTGGTCAAGCGCAGCGAGCTGCGGTCGTTCCTGGTCGCCTTCGACGACGTGCTCTCGAAGGGCATCGGCATGCAGCTCGAGGGAGGCGGCGGTGCGGTGGCATAAGGAGACTCGATGGCAGTGAAGAAGGTCGTGCTGGCCTACTCGGGGGGTCTCGACACCTCGATCATCATTCCCTGGATCAAGGAGCACTACAGGGGTGCGGAGATCATCGCCTACTGCGGGGACGTGGGGCAGGGCGAGGATCTCGAGGCCGTGCGCCGCAAGGCGCTGGCCACCGGCGCCTCCGAGTGCGTGGTCGAAGACCTGCGGGAGGAGTTCGTCCGCGATTTCGCGTTCAAGGCTCTGGCCGCGGGTGCCGTCTACGAGGACAACTACCTGCTGGGCACGGCCCTGGCACGGCCCCTCCTCGCCTACCGGCAGGCGCAGGTCGCGCTCGCGCGCGGGGCGGACGCCCTCTCTCACGGAGCCACGGGCAAGGGGAACGACCAGGTCCGCTTCGAAGTCACCTGGGCCGCGTTCGCCCCCCACATGACCGTGATCGCGCCCTGGCGCGAATGGGACATCCGTTCCCGCGAGGACGCCCTCAAGTACGCGGCGGCCCGCGACATCCCCGTGGACCAGAGCCCGCGCGACATCTTCAGCCGCGACGGGAACCTGTGGCATCTCTCCCACGAGGGCGGCAATCTCGAGGATCCCTGGGACGCTCCGCGCAAGGAGATGTTCAAGCTCACCGTCGCCCCCGCGGACGCGCCCAACAAGGCCGAGGAGGTCACGATCGGCTTCGAGCGCGGAGTTCCGGTGTCGCTCGACGGAAGGCGCCTGGGTCCGGTCGAGCTCGTGACGACGCTCAACACCATCGCCGGCCGTCACGGCGTCGGAAGGCTGGATCTGGTCGAGAACCGTCTGGTGGGCATCAAGTCGCGCGGCGTCTACGAGACGCCCGCCGGCACCGTGCTCCATCACGCGCACCGCGAGCTGGAGCGCCTGGTGCTCGACCGCGACACCCTGCACTTCAAGCAGTCCGTCTCCGTCCGCTATGCCCAGCTCATCTACGACGGCCTGTGGTTCTCGACGTTGCGCGAGGCCCTGGCCGCCTTCGTGGACTTCACGGAGCAGGAGGTCACGGGCGAGGTGAGGGTGCAGCTCTTCAAGGGCCGGGCCGTCGCCGTCGGACGCCGCTCGCCGCGCAGCCTGTACCGCCAGGACCTGGCCACCTTCGGCCAGGGCATGGCCTACGACCACGCGGACGCCGGCGGGTTCATCCGGCTCTTCGGCCTGCCCGAGCGGGTACGCGCGCTCACGCGCGAACGTCTGGGCGAGAAGGCGGACCGCACGGTCGGCAGCGCGAAACCCGGCGCGCGGGAGGAGATCAAGCGTTGATCGCCGCGCCGCTCGATTCACCGGCGCCGG
>QHVP01000142.1:10005-10209 GCA_003222295.1 Acidobacteriota bacterium
GAGCATCTCGCCGGCGGCCAGGCCCGCGCCGTGGTCATCAACGCCGGCTGCGCGAACGCGGCCACCGGCGAGGCCGGCCTCCGCGACGCGCGCGAGACGGCGCACCTGGTCGCGGAGGAGATCGGCTGCCGGCCCACCGACGTGGTGGTGGGCTCGACGGGCGTCATCGGCGTCGCGGTCCCCATGGCTGCCCTCCGCCGCGGA
>QHVP01000143.1 GCA_003222295.1 Acidobacteriota bacterium
GGGGCGGGGCCCGGCTACGACGCCTTCCGTGGCGCGCTCACCCGGGCCGCGCGCGACCTCGCCGAGAAGATCGTACGGGACGGGGAGGGTGCCTCGCGCCTCGCGGAGGTGCGCGTCGAGGGCGCGGCGACGCCGGGAGACGCGGACCGCATCGCGCGCACCATCGCGGAGTCTCCGCTGGTCAAGACCGCCCTGCACGGCGGCGATCCCAACTGGGGCCGCATACTGGCGGCGGTCGGCCGCTC
>QHVP01000685.1 GCA_003222295.1 Acidobacteriota bacterium
TCAGCGCGGAGCAGCGGGTGCAGTTCCTGGCCTCGACGATCGCCGTGCGGCCGGCCCCTCTGGGGCGGTCGAACTTCCGCCAGCGGATGGACCGTCCGCTGGTCGTGCTCATGGCGGGCACGCTGCTGCTGCTGCTGCTCGCCTCGCTCAACGTGGCCAGCCTCTTCCTCGCCCGCGCCGCCGCGCGCTCTCGCGAGATCCGGACGCGCATCGCCCTCGGCGCGTCGCGGGTCCGGATCGCGACCCTGCTGCTCGCGGACAGCCTGCTCGTCGCGCTGGCGGGGGGCGCTCTGGGGCTGGTGGTCGCGCCGTTGGTGTCGCGTTCGCTCTTGTCGTTCCTGCCCCAGGAGGCGGCGGGGGTGGACCTCTCGCCGGCGATGGACGGGCGGGTGTTCGTGTTCGCGTTCTTGGTGAGCGCACTGGCGGGTGTGTTGTGCGGGATGGCGCCAGCCTGGCGGGCGGGACGGGTCTCACTGATCGGATCCCTCAAACAGCGATGGTCCGGCGCCGCTGACATCCGCGCGCGGAAGGCGCTGGTGGTGGGGCAGATCGCGTTCACGCTGATCCTGCTCGTCGGGGCTGGCCTGTTCGTGCAGACGCTCGCGCGGCTGGTCGGCCAGGGGCCGGGGTTCGAGACCGCGCACGTGGTGACATTCGGGCTCAACCTCAAGCGGATCGGCTACACCCAGGAGACCGCCCAGCGGGCGACGCAGCAGATCCTCGCCGAGCTGCGGTCACTGCCCGAGGTGGCGGGCGCCGGCGTCGCCGGCAACCCCCTCTTGCAGGGCGGGAGCTGGAACAACTTCCTGACCGTCGAGAGAGGCCGGCGGTTCGTCACGGACCGGCCCGTCCACCTCAACCCGGTCACTCCCGGCTTCTTCGCGACGCTGGGGACATGCGTGATCGCGGGCCGCGACTTCGAGGGCCGCGACGCGCGCCCGGCCGGCGAGACGGGCGGCCAGCGGTCGGCCATCGTCAACGAGAGCTTCGCCCGGCGCTATTTCCCCGGCGGCAGCCCTATCGGCGCCCGCTTCGGCCTGGGCGACCAGGCGGACGCACGCGCGGACATGGAGATCGTCGGTGTCGTCCGCGACTTCTCGTACCGCAACCTCCGCGAGCAGACCGAGCAGGCGTTCCTGCCTCTCTTCGAAGGGACGCTGTCGGGCGGCTCGTTCTACCTGAGGGTCCAGGGCCGGCCGGAGGCCGCGCTCGCCTCCGTCCGGACCGCCGTCGCTCGGGTCGACCCGGCGCTGCCGCTCCTGTCGCTGCGGACCTTCGACGACCAGGTGGCGCGGTCTTTGACGACCGAGCGGATGCTGGCCACGCTGTCGGGCGGGTTCGCTTGTGTGGCGTTGCTCCTGTCGGTCGTCGGGTTGTACGGTGTGATGGCGTTCGTCGTCACCAGCCGGACGACGGAGATCGGCGTGCGGATGGCGCTGGGGGCGACGCGCGGTCGCGCCGTCTGGCTCGTGGTCGCGGACGCGGTCGCGATGATCGCTCTTGAGACGGCGCTGGCGTTGCCTTGCGTTTGGGCGGTCGGCCGCCTGGTCGAGGCCCAGCTCTACGGCGTCACCGCGATCGACCCGCCGACGATCGCGGGCGCGTCGCTGCTGCTGAGCCTGGTCGCGCTGGCGGCGGCGATGCTGCCCGCCTGGCGGGCGGCCTCGATCAGCCCGACGGAGGCGCTGCGGTTCGAGTAAAGGACGCGCGGACCCGCGTACAATCTCCGGACCGGGCACCATGCGAATCTCCGTCCCCGCCGGCGTGCGCGGTGCGAGCCGCGCCGCGCTTCTCCTCGCCATCCCGTGGCTCGCCGCCGCGTCCGCCGGGCCGGCGCCGCGCCCGCCC
>QHVP01000687.1 GCA_003222295.1 Acidobacteriota bacterium
GAGGCGGAGGCGGCTCGCGCCCGCGCTCACCTCGGCACCTGCGCCGCTTGCGCGCGCGATCTGGCGGAGAGTCGGGCCGCCCTCGAGCTCGTGCGCCGGGATCCGCTCCGCGGAGCGGAGCCGCCGGTGCCGCTGGGCGCGCTGGCCGCGCGGGTTCGGGCCCGGCTGGAGGAAGTCCCGGCGGGCGGACGCGTGTGGCGGCCGTTCCTGGCCGGAGCGGGTCTGCTCGCGGGGCTCGTATTGGCGGCCGTGGTCTCCCGCGCGCTGCTTCCGACGACGCCACCCGCGCCCCGGTCACCGGCGGCTTCCGTGGCGTCGTCGTCTTCGGAAGCGGGTCCGGTCGCCGACTCCGCGGATGCGATCCGCCGTCTCGAGCACACGCTCGAGCGCGAGCGGGCAGCGCATTACCTCAGCGACGCGCAGGACGTGCTGGTGACCGTCGCCTCCGCGCCCCAGCGGTGCGCGCGGCGGCGCAGCGCCGTGGAAGTCGGGCCGGAAGCGGAGCGCAGCCGCGAGCTCCTGGCCCGGCGCCGACTCTTCGTCGAGACGGACGCGGCTTCGACGGTGGTCGCGCGCGACGTGCTCGACGACGTCGAGGAGATGCTGCGCGAGGTCGCCGCCCTCGATGCCTGCGCGCGGCCGCAGGACCTGGAGGCGATCCGCGGCGAGATCGCGCGGCGCCACCTCCTCATGAAGATCGATCTCGTGACACGGGAGCTGCAGGGATGACGAGGGTTTCTCTCCGGAGCCGGAGCGCCGGGATCCTGCTGATGACGGCGCTGGCGCTGGGAGGGAGCGGGGTGCCCGTGTCGGCGCAGGCCGATGCGGAGCGCCTGAGCACGGCCAAGACGCTGTTCTTCGATCGCAAGTACGCGGAGGCGCGACAGGCCTGGGAGGGCGTGCGGGCGTCGGCCAAGGGCGTGGAAGCGGAGGCGCCCACCTACTGGGTGGCACGCTGCAGCGAGAACCTCGGCGAGAGCGAGCGCGCGCTCAGGGAGTACGACGCGTTCCTGGCCTTGCGCCCCAAGGACCGGGCGCTCGTGGACGAGGCCCGCACCAGCCGCGTGAGCCTGGCCGCCAAGCTGTACAAGGCCGGCAACAAGGGCCACGTCCCGATCCTGCGCGACGCGCTGAGCAGTCCGAGCCGGACGGTGCGGTACTACGCGGCCCTCCAGATGTCGGGCCTGGACGCGGATATGGGCCGTCTGGCCGTGCCCGTCCTGCGCCAGATCCTGGACCAGGAGAAGGACGCGGACCTCGTCGACCGCGCGAAGCTGGGCCTCATGCGCTGGGATCCGTCGGCGCTCAGCCCAACCGCGTCGGCCATCCCACCCGCGCCCGCCCGGGCCCCCGCGGGCACGGCTCCGCGTCCGGGACGGGTACGCGAGGCGCACTGGGTCCACGTACGCATCACCGAGAAGGGCGGTACGAAGCCGAAGGTCTCCATCAACCTGCCGCTCGGGCTGGCGGAGATGCTGTTCAAGAGCCTGCCCGACGACGCCAAGGCGGACCTGCGACGCGAGGGCTACGACCCCGAGACCTTCTGGGAGCGGCTCCGCAAGCTCGGTCCGAGCGAAATCATCTCGATCGAAGGCGACGACGGCGAGCGCATCCAGATCTGGACCGAGGAGTAGGAGGAACGATGAAGCAGTGGACGGCGGTGACGGTAGCCCTGGCCCTGGCGGTCACGTCGGGGGCCGGCCTCAGGGCGAGCGGGGAGGACGACCTCGCGATCGTGAAGAAGGCGGTGGCGAGCCCCACCCCGGCCCGGCCTCGGGCGACGAGGGCGGCGGTGGTGGCCCAGGCGGCCCATACCGGCCGCGAGCCGCAATGGTTCAAGGTGCGCGTCGTCGATCGTGGCACGGGACGGAAGAAGGTCACGATCAACCTGCCTCTCTCCCTGGTGCGCGCCCTCGGCGACGACACGATCGACTGGGGCTGCCGCAGCGGGGAGGGCAATCGCGAGAAATGCCATTCCGTTCGCCTCTCCGAGGTCCTGCGGAGTCTGGAGGCGGGGCAGGAGCTGGTCGAGATCGAGGACGACGAGGCCACGGTGAAGGTCTGGGTGGAGTAGGCGGGTGACAATGGCGTCCGTCACCGCGGTCGCCGTCCCTCCCTTCTTCCCCCGTAACCCCTTGGGCCGCGGTCCGAGGCCAGGTGGAACGCCGATTGCTTCCGGGCGAAGCGAAGCGAACCCACTGGAGGAGGTGTCCCCATGAAGCTCCGGGTCCTCGCCGGCGCCCTGGCGCTAGGCCTGGGAGCGTCGGCCCTGGCGCCCGTGGCGGCCAGCGCCGACGACCGTGACCGCGGCTGGCGCGATGGTCGCAGCGGAGGCCGGGTCAGGATCACGCGGTCCTATCGCGACGACCGTCGTGGCGACCGCGCACGATCATATCGTTCCGACTCGTACCGTTCGTATGGCTCCAACCGGTACTACCGTCCCTACCGGTACAACAACTACTCGTACCGCTACGCGTATCCCAGCTACGGCTATGCCTACGGCTATCACGACGACTACTACTACGACGATTACGCCTGCGACGGCTATTACGGCTCCTATCGGCCGTACGGCTACCGTCCGCGCGTCGTCGTCGTGCCGTCGTACCGGTACCGCGGCTATCGCCCGTTGCTGGGCCTTCGCGTGGGCGGTCCACGCTTCGGAGTCTGGCTGGGCTTCTGACGTCGTCGTTGCCGCGAGCAGATGAGGGCGGGGGCGCCGGTCGCCGGCCCCCGCCTTGTCTCTCCAGGCCCTGCCTCGCCAAGCCTGCCTCGCCAAACCTTGACACTGGCCGCGGCCGGAGCGTACGCTTCGCCATTGATCCAGGATCGCCCCGCTCTCCGATCCTGTCGTCCCCCCGACTCCGGTCCTCTCTTCACCGACATCGCCACAGGCTTGCCGGCTCTCTACTTGGATCGGGAGTGTCCGACCCGTCTTTCGTAGTCGTTGGAGGGGACGGGCGGGCATGACCGCGAGCGCGGGCGCGTGAGTCCGCGCGGACGGCCGGAGGTGGCGATCGTGGGCGCCGGTCTCATGGGCCGCTGGCACGCGCGCTACGCGAAGGCGGCCGGCGGACGCGTGGTGGCGATCGTCGATCCCGACCACGCGCGCGCGCAAGACCTCGCGCGGGACTTCCGGGGGGCGCTCGTCTTCCGGGACTTCGACGACTGCCTGATGGTGACCAGCGCCTCCGTCATCCACGTCTGCACGGACGTCGATCACGCGGCCCTGGCCGACCGCGTGCTGGGGGCGGGCCGCCACGCGATCGTGGAGAAGCCGGTCGCCACCTCGACCGAAGAGGCGCGCCGGCTCGTCGACATGGCGGGCAAGCTGCGCCTCGTGCTCTGCCCCGTCCACCAGTTCGCGTTCCAGCGCGGGTTCGGCCGCATGCTCGCGCACCGGGACGAGCTGGGAGAGATCGTCCGCATCGAGGGCGCCGCCTGCACGACGGACGGCGAGGGACTGGCGGCGCCGGTGCGCCGCGACCGGCTGGTGGGGATCGTGCCGCACTTCGTGTCGTTGTTCCGAGCGCTGGTCGGGGGCGTGTCGCCCGTCTCCTGGCACGTGCTCGCGTCGACGTCGGACGATCTGTCCCTGGTGACGCGGGTGGCCACCACGCAGCTCAGCCTGTTCGCGAGCTTTCGCGGCCGGCCGCCCCGGTACGAGCTGCTCGTCGTCGGCACCGCGCGCTCGGCGCGGTTGGACCTCTTCCACGGCCACCTGGTGTGGGAGGCGGGCGGGCTCTCGCGGGCGGCCAAGGTCGCCGCTCCCTTCCGCCGCAGCGCGGCCGGCCTCTCCATGGCCGCCCTCAACCTGGCCGGGCGCGCGCTGCGCCGCGAGCCCGCCTTCCCGGGACTGCGTGCCCTGATCGGCGCGGCCTATCGCGCGGTCAGGGACGGCGGGCCGCCGCCGGTGCCGCCCGAAGAGATCGTCGAAGCCGCCGAGCTGATGGAGCGGATCGCCAAGTCACCCCGGACCTGACCGCAGGGCGTGGCCTCGCGTTTGCAAAGAGGCTGGGACATGGGAGCCTCCGTCCGTCACGCTCGAGCGGTTCGACCGAGGCGCGTGTCGCGCGCCGAGACGTACCGGGCCGTCCTCGACCTCGCCACCCATCCGCAGCGAGCCGCCGACGCGGCGGGCCTTCAATACGTGACCGACGCTCGGCCCGGCCTCAGACGGCAGAAGGCCGGCCGCGCCTTTCGTTACCTAGGCCGCAATGGACGCGTCCTCCGGGATCCGCGGACCCTGGCCCGCATCCGGTCAATGGTCATCCCGCCCGCCTGGACGGACGTCTGGATCTGTCCGGACGCGCTCGGCCACATCCAGGTCACGGGCCGCGACGCACGCGGCCGCAAGCAGTACCGCTATCACCCGCGCTGGCGCACCGTCCGCGACGACGCCAAGTACGGCCGGATGCTCGCCTTCGGGCAGGCCCTGCCCATCATCCGCGCGCGCATCGAAGAGGACCTCGCTCACCGCGGGCTCTCGCGCCGCCGGGTGCTGGCGGCCGTCCTCACGCTCCTGGAGACGACGCTCATCCGCGTCGGCAACGAGGAGTACGCGCGGGACAACGGCTCCTTCGGCCTGACCACCTTCCGCGGCCGCCACGCCTCGATCAAGGGCTCGACGGTCCAGTTCCGCTTCCGCGGGAAGAGCGGCAAGGTGCGCGAGGTCGGCGTGCAGGACCGGCGGCTCAGCCGGATCGTCAAGAGCTGCCAGGATCTGCCCGGCCAGGAGCTGTTCCAGTACGTCGACGGCCGGGGTCGCCGCCGCGCGGTCACGTCCAGCGACGTCAACGACTATCTGCGCGAGGTCACCGGCCAGGACTTCACGGCGAAGGACTTCCGCACGTGGGCGGGCACCGTGCTCGCGGCCTGGGCGCTGAGCGAGCGGCCGGCCGCGCGCACGAAGGCGGAGGCGAAGAAGAACGTCCTGCGCGCGGTGGAGAACGTGGCCGGGCGCCTCGGCAACACCGTGGCCGTCTGCCGCAAGTGCTACGTGCACCCGGTGGTGTTCGACGCCTACCTCGACGGCACCCTCGCGGCGACCCTGCAGCAGCGGCTCGACCACGAAGCCCGGGAGGGGGAGGACCGCCTGCGGCGCGAGGAGATGGCGGTCCTCGCCCTGCTCCACCACCGCCTGGACAATACGCCGGCGGCGAACACGGCCTGAGGCGGCGCGGGACTAGCGCGAAGTCGTGGTGGTCGCGACCGCGAAGTATCCGAGCTTGTGGCGGACCTGCAAGTCCTCGCGCGTGGGGACCCGCACCACGATGCGGCGCCACTTCCCGTCCCGCCGCGAGTTGTTCGACACGTAGCCCAGGCTGTACTGCGTGCGCAGCTCCTCCGCGATCCGGTCGTACACGGCGTCGAGCTCGGAGAGCGAGTTGGGGAAGTGCACCTGCCCGCCCGTATCCTGCGTGAGCGCGGTGAGGAGGTGCGCGGCCTGGCTGAACCTCACCTGGTTGCGGTCGGGCATGCGGCGAGGGCGCAGGCTGATCGCGTAGATGTTGATCTCGGTCTTGCGCGCGAGGTCGAGCACCTGGTCGTCGCTGACCAGGGACGCCGTGTCCTCGCCGTCGGAAAGGAGCACGATGGCGCGCCGCCGCAGCTCGCCCTGGTTCTTCTGCTTCTCGAGCTCCTTGAGGGCCACGTAGAGGGCGTTGTGCAGGGCGGTGGGCCCCGCGGCCTCCGTGCGCGAGATCGCCCCCTCCAGCGCGTGGTGGTCGGCCACGAAGTCCTGGAGGATGGTCGTGCGGTCGTTGAACTGCATGATCTGCGCGTTGTCCTGCGTCCGCAGCGTGCCCACGAAGCGGATGGCGGCCGCGCGCGCCGTCGGCAGCTTCTCGTCCATCGAGGCGGAGGTGTCCATCATGAGGACGAGCGAGATCGGGATGTCCTCGTGATTGAAGATCGAGAGCTCCTGCCGCACCCCGTCCTCGAAGACCGCGAAATCGTTCTTCACGAGGTCGGTGACGTAGCGGCCGCGGGCGTCGGTGACGGAGACGTTGAGGTTGATGACCTCGATGCCGGCCCCGAAGACGGGTGGGCGCGGCGTGGCCCGCGGCGGCGTCTGCGCGCGCGAGGCGGACCCCGGGACCAACACCGCGGCCAGGACGCCGAGAACCAGCAGGCGAGGCGTCGCCAAGGGGCGGCGAGCGACGGGGGGCCTCGTCACCTTCAACTGCGCGGGACGCCGATGCGGACCTTGGCCCCCGGCCGGGCCACCTTGACCTCGAGCTTCCGGTCCTTGTCCTTGAGGCCGGCCACGCTCTCGAAGGAGACGCGGTACTGGGAGGAGAGCTCGCCGGCGAAGGAGTCGAGGGTGTGGCCCGTGCCCATGGCGGAAAGCAGCGTCTCGCGCCGGCCGCCCGTCGCGTCCGCGAGGTTGGCGAGCGTGTAATCGTAGTCCGTCCGACTGACCTCGCCCTGTCCGCGGCTCGCCTCCACTCCGCTCTCCTCGATCTCGGCCGCGAGCACGGTCGCGCCGGTGGGCCGCACGATGTCGACCACCTGCTCCTTGCTGTAGTTCGTGAACCCCGCGCCCGTCCCCGTCACGACCACGATCGCGGAGCGCGCGGCCTCCTTGGATTGGAGGTCGCGCGAGGCCTCGACCAGCGCATCGAGCAGGGTGTTCCCACCCGTGGGGAAGATGCGCCGCAGGGCCTTGGTCGCGGCGGTCACGCCCTGGCCGTAGTCCACGACCTTGTTCGGGCGGTCTCCCGTCGTCCAGACCGCGAACTCGCTGCCCTTGGGAAGGCGGCTCAGGAGCCGGAGGAGGGGCTCGAGGATCTGCTGGCGGTAGTGATCGCCCATGGGCTCGCTCGTATCGACCACCACGGCCACGCGCAGCGGACGCTCGTCCTTCTCGACCCGGGTGAGAGTGCGGGCGGCGCCGTTCTCGAGGACGGCGATGTCCTGCGCGGCCAGGCTGTCGATGGGCGCGCCCTTTTCGTCCGTGACGGTGACGGTCAGCGAGCGCACCTCGTCGCCGGCGGGGGCGGGGGAGGCGGGGGCCAGCAGCAGGACGGTTGCGGCCAGAATGAGGGACATCGCTTCGGCTTCTCCGTTTATGATCCTTTCAAGGGTCCTCGATCGGCGTTCCCCCGTCAATTCGCGCCTTGTCAAAGAATATGCGAGCCGTCGTCATCACCGTCAGCGACTCCGCCGCCGCCGGCCGCCGGCCGGATGCCTCGGGACCGGAGGCGTGCCGGCGCCTCCGCGAGGCGGGCTTGACCGTCGAAGACCCCGTGGTCGTGCCGGACGACCGCGCCCGCATCGCCGCCGCCCTGCGCGAGGCCGCCGCGCGCTCCGCGCTGGTGGTGACGACGGGCGGCACCGGCCTGGGCCCCCGCGACGTCACGCCGGAAGCGACCCGCGACGTCATCGACCGCGACGCGCCCGGGCTGGCCGAGCTCCTGCGCGCCCACGGCCTGCGCCAGACCCCGATGGCGGCGCTCTCCCGAGCCGTCGCGGGTGTCGCGGGCGCGTGCCTGATCGTGAACCTCCCGGGCAGCCCGCGCGCGGTGGCCGACGGCCTGGAGGCGCTGCGGCCGGTGCTCGCCCACGCCCTCGACCTCCTGGCCGGCCGCACCGAGCACGGCGGCGGGAGCCAGGCTTGACGGCCCGCCAGCGCGGCCCATAAGATCCGCGCCGGCCGTCCTCCGAGGTGCCCATGAAGTTCGTCTTCCTGATACCCCTCTTCCCGCTCCTCGGCTTTCTCTTCAATTTCTTCGCCGGTGTGCGCGCCTTGCGCCGGGCCCGCGACGAGGGTCACGGCCACGGCCATCATGCGCACGGCGTGCACGTGCCTCCCCCCGGCTACATCGGCCTCGTGGCCGCAGGCGCG
>QHVP01000689.1 GCA_003222295.1 Acidobacteriota bacterium
AACGTAGGCCAACCTGATCACGTCCTCGCCAATCCGATCACTCGCCACAAGTCGGAGCCGCGGCCGGGGCCCGGCGAAATACGGCTTGCCGTGACCAAGCACGACGGGGTGCAGGTAGATTCGATACTCATCGATCAGGCCGAGTTCGGTCAGGCTTTGCGCCAAGTCCGGGCCAGCAACTTCGATCTCCCCCTGGCGCTCGGCCTTCTACTCGCGGATCGCGCCCTCAAGATCATTCTCAACAAGCCTGGCGTTGGGGCCGACGGACTTCAACGAGCGCGAGACGACCCATTTCGGCTGGTTCCGCCACGCCGCCGCGAAGGCGCGTTCCTCTGCATCCCATTCAGGATGATCGTCGTCCCAGTAACGCATGACCTCATACATCTGGCGACCGTACACACTGCCCGCCTGCCCCTGAGCCTCCTCGATGAAGTGGCGGAAGAGCGTGGGGCCTGGCGCAAAGGCCATATGGTCGACGTACCCGTCCAGAGACTGGTTCATTCCGAACACGAGCCTAGAAGCCATACCACTTCCTTTCCTCACGCGGCACATCCGCGCCGCACTGATTGCGTTAGGCAATCGGTTGTAAGCCAATCGACTGATTTCATATGTTCCTGTACGCGGAAACGGTCACCGGCCGCGTAGGTTCCGAAATTCCCGATGCTCGTGCCGGCCCCGAAGAATCACGCTCCATCCCTGAGCCGGCATCGAAGCACCTTCGTCGCGGTGTCAATGGGCAGTACGGCGACGCAGGAGATCGCCAAGATGAAAGCCGTCGATCTGGCCGGAGGCCCGGCGTGCGTCTGTCCGTTACCCTCTAAGCGGGTTCGTTACCGACCCACGGAAACAGCAGAAGAGCCGGTAACGAGTCCCCGCGCGCCGGAGCGTCCCCGCGAGGGTGACCACGCGGACGCCGGTAGCCAGGATCAAGCGCCGTCGAGTCGTCGCGCTAGCGCACCACGCGCGTGCCGGCGATCTGATCCCCGTAGCGGACGCCGTCCGAGCGCTGCGTGATCTGGATCAGCTCGTAGATGGCGGCGGCCAGCCCGATCAGCAGGCCGAGGACCCACACCGGCAGCAGCAGGCACCTCACTGCGTCTCCGAGGCACGGCACGAGGCCGAGGGTGGCGGAGATGACCCCGCAGGCGGCGCCGATGGCGAAGATGCCGTTCCGCTTCGCGGACTCCATGAACCCGATGGGCGTCCCCGTCACCGTGACCACGCGGATGTTCTGGAGCGCCTTGCCGATGCTCCGATCGCCCGCGGTGAGATCGCGGCCCAGGATGTAGGCCAGGGTCACCAGCGCCCCCAGGAAGCTGATCACCCGCGGCAGGTAGACACCCACCATCGAGCTGGAGGTGGCGCTCGTGAAGACGAACCCCAATACCGCGCCCACGATGGCGAAGACGATGCCGATCGCGATGAACACGGCGATGTCGATGCCGGCGGCGATGTAGCGCTTCTGCTGCAGGTCACGGTCCGTCATCGGTTCTCCCCCTCATGCCTTGCCTCTTGGCAAGATCGAACGAGCCACCCGGCGCGCCTCAGCGCAGCGCGCCCGGAGGCAGCGACATCCACCAAACGACCGCATTCACCATGAACGCCACCGGCAGCAGGACGAGCACGACGGCTCCCATCCGGCGCAGCCATTCGACTCCCGCGCCCGTCAGGGTCAGCAGGCTGGCCGCGGCCAGGGCCCAGGCGGCCAGGCCCGTGAAAGCGCCGAGCGGATTGGCGGCGGCGGCCGCGTTCCAGCGGCCCCGCGACGCGTGCCCGAACGCCTCCGTTCCGCCGCAGCCCAGGCAGGGCTGGCCGGTCTGCCGCCGGAAAGAGCACACGTAGGGCGCGGGCTCCCCCCGGCCCAGGGACACCGCCTCCATCCGCTGCGCGGCCTGCAAGGACCCCGCGCCTCCCAGCCAGAGCGCACCGCCGCACACCACGAGCACGAAGGCGGCGAGCCCGCGCCCGGCGGCGTCGCGAACCCTCATGCGCCCCCGACCGCCTTGAGGGCGACGGGCAGGAGGGCGGGATCGTCGGACGAGACGAGGGTCACCGCTTCTCCGCGGGCGACGACCGCCATGAGCCTGCCCGACCGTGCGAAGAGGGCCGCGCCTTCCAGGTTCTTCCGCGCCCCGTGCGTCCGCTCCAGGCGTCGAAGGGCCGTCTCCTGGAACTCGCGCGCGTCCTCCACGCGATCCCACTCCGTCCGCCACACGAGCAGGGTCCGGCCGCCGACGTCCCAGGCCCGATAGGCGTCACCGCCCCATCCGGCCGCGGCGCGCTCGACCTCGTCGCCGGTTGGCGGCGGCGCCGTCCCCGCGGGGACCGCCGGCGCGTCCTCTTCCGAGCCCGCGGCGAGGAAGGTGCGCGTGAACAGCTCCCCCAGCACGCCTTCGTCGAGCACCCGGCCATGGGGCGGCGCTTAGCGGATGCTCACGGTCCGTGGCGGCTCGTGGGCGAAGAACTTCTCCGGGTGGAGCACCTGCTCCATCGACGCGGGCGGAGCGCTCCAGGCCGCCTTGAGCGCGTCCCAACCCCCACGCTCCTGCAACGCGCGCGCGAAGTCGCGTCCGGCCAGGTACGGGAGCACGAGCTGGTCGCGAACGACCGCGGGCACTCCGGGGACGGGCGGGGTCGGCCAGGAGAGCTGCGACATGTCGCCCGCGCTCCCCAGCGCGCTGCCCGCGAGCCGTTTCATCAGGAAGCGCTCCATCACGAGGGTGGCGTCCCCTTCGAGCAGGCTCACGAAGGCCAGCCGCCGGTCGTCGAAGTCCCCCACCGCGTCCGGGAGGATGCGGTGCACGTCGGCGTACTGGTCCTGCAGCGCGTGGCGCAGCTCGTGGGAGAGCACGAGCTGGTTGGCCGGCGTGAGCGTGCGGTCCTCGCTGACGGCATAGAGGCGCTTCCTGCCCGGACGCTCGTCGTAGAAGCCGGCGATGTTCTCTTCCAGGACGCGCGCGCGCACGGCGCGCAGGTCCGTCCCCGCGGGCAGCAGGTCGAAGGCGATGAGCGTGCGCTGATCGGCCAGCGCCCGCGCCGGAGGATACTCGTCGTCGAGCACGTCCTTCAGGTACTTGCTGAGCTGGGCCGGACTCAAGTAGTCGAGAGGAACGGGAGCGCGGAAGGCCACCCCGCCCGCTTCCGCGACTTCGTCCTGCAGCTCCGGGGCCGTGACCTCCTTGAAGCCGAGGAGGCCGCCCAGCACGGCATTGATGAGGTCGGTGGGATCGGGAGGGCGCTCCTGCGCCGCCGCCCCCGCGGCGGCGCCGAAGGGCAGGGCGACGAGGCATGCGATGAGCGACCACGCCCCCGCCCGACGCCATGCTCGCCGGGCGCTCAGGACCGCACCAGCGCCGGCAGCGCGGCCACCAGCCCGCGCGCGGAATAGAGCCCCTCGATCTCGCCGCGCGACGAGTACCAGCAGGAGCGGCAGGTATTGGCGTCGCTCACCCCACGCAGCCGCGGCGCGACCTGGCTCCAATCCTCGCGCGTGAGGTCGCCCACGCGGTCCCCTTCCCCCTGGAACTCCACGCATTTCGAGATGCGCCCGCGATGGTCGACGTTCACGAAGGCCCGCCCGGCCTGGCAGCCGCCCACTCCGGACGCCAGCGCTTCGTCGAAGCGCGCGAGATAGCGCGCGCTGCTGCGCAGGTTGCGGTGCTGGCCCTTCAAGGCCAGGAGGCGCGCGGACAGCCCCGTCTCCTTGCCGCCCAGGGGGAAACCGGGTTCCACCGTCACCGAGGCGCCGCGCTCCGCGGCCGTGCGGAGGAGGGCCTCCAGCCCGTCGAGGTCGTCGACCGACCACACCCGTACCTTGACGTTGACGCGCTGCGTGCCGCGCGGACGCTCGGCGGCGAAGGCGGCCACCGCTTCCATGGCACGGGCATGCGCGCGCGGGAGGCCGGCCGCCTCGTCGTGCCGATCGGGCAGGGCGTGGTGCAGGCGCACGGTCGCGCCCTCCAGCCCGGCCGCCCAGACCGCTCGCGCCTTCTCGCGCGTGACGAGCCATCCATGCGTGGTCAGGAGGGGATAGTGACGCACGGCCACGATGCGCACGATCTCCGCGAGGTCGGCGCGCAGGAAGGGCTCCCCCCCGGTCAGGCTGACCAGGAGAGCGCCGGCGCTGGAGAGCGCCTCCGCCACCCGCGCGCAGCCGGCGAGGTCGAGCTCCTCGTCCGCTCCCTCCAGACGGTGCTCGCAGAACATGCAGTACGAGGCACACCGCCGCGTGAGCTGCCACGAGCACCAGACGGGGCGCCGCTTGAGGAAGGCGCCGGCCAGCCGCAGGGCCTTGTGGCTCACTTGACCTCGACCACGTCCTTCGGGAGCCTGAGCTCGAAGGCCGTCGAAGGCAGCGGACGGTTCACGACCACGTCGTCGAAGCGAATCGTCGAGTAGTCTCCGGTCGGCTCGGTGAGGCGCGTCTGCACGGGGATGACCCGCGCCTTGTCCACCCAGAGCCGGATGGCGGAGAAGAGACCGCCGCCGGAGCGGGGCCTCAGGTCGAGGACGTAGGCCGGGATCGCTCCCACCTTCTCCTCCGGCAGCAGCGTCACCTCGTACTTCTTGCCGAGCTCGGCCGCCCCCGGTCCGAAGCCCACGAGCAGGTCCGCCTCGCCGCGCGCGGCGCCGCGGAAGACCTGCTTGGTCTGCGGCACGTAGCGCTCGAACGTGCCGTCCCGGATCATCATCACGCCGGGCTGGGGCGAGACGTAGTCCCAGCGCATGCGGCCCGGGATCTGCAGCGAGACCTTCCCGCGCGTCTCCTGCTTCTCGCTCAGCAGGGTGAGGACCTTCGTCTCCACGAAGGCCGCCTGCATGGTCTTCAGCGCGCGGCCGGCCGTCTCCAGCGCCTTGAGCACGGCGGACGCGTCCGAGGCGGCGGCCGGAGTCGCCGCCGCCAGCAGCAGCGAGAGGGCGAGGGGGATCATGGTCCGGTCGCCATGGGATCGCCCAGCCAGCCCTGCGGGACGAGGAAGATGAAGAGGAAGAGCACGCAGAGGACATCGTATGGCAAAGACCCGCGTCCGTTCATGTCCCCGCCCCCGTCACGAGCTGGGGCAGGATCCCGTGGCTCAGCACGCGGCCGTCCTTCATCTCGATGATGCGGTGGGCGACCGCCGCCGCCTCCGGGTTGTGCGTGATCATCATGATCGTCTGGCCGAGGCGCCGGTTCAGGTCCTGGAACAGCTCGAGGATCATCGAGCTGTTGACGGAGTCGAGGTTGCCGGTGGGCTCGTCCGCGAGCACGATCGCGGGATGATTGACCAGGGCGCGCGCGATCGCGATGCGCTGCTGCTCCCCCGCGGAGAGGTCGAGCGGCTTCATGTCCATCTTGTGCGGCAGCCCGACCATCTCGAGCAGGCGCACCAGCTCGTCGCGCGCGGGCACGCCGTCGCCCTGGATCTGACGCGCGATCTCCAGGTTGCCGCGAACGGTGAGGGTCGGAAACAGGTTGAATCGCTGGAAGACGAACCCGATCTTCCGGCGGCGTACGGCCGTGCGCTCGAAGTCACCCGCCGCCGACACCTCGACGCCGTCCACCACGATGCGGCCGGACGTCGGGCGCGCCAGGCCGCCCAGGAGATGCAGGAGCGTGGACTTGCCGCAGCCGGAGGGGCCGATGATCGCGACGAACTCGCCCTTCTGGACCTGGACGTCCACGCCGCGCAGCGCGTGCACCTCCACGTGCCCCACGTGGTAGACCATCCGCAGGTCGACCGTCTCCAGGATGGGCGGGTTCATCGCACCTCGACCACGGTGTAGCCCTCGGGCGTGCGCGGGGCGAAGGCGCGTTCCGGCGCGGGCACGTTGCGCTCGACCTTGTCCAGGCGCAGCGAGGCCTCGTAGCCCTGCGCCGGACGGCGGATCTCGATCTGGTGGGGCTGGCCGGCCGTCCAGGCGGACAGGGTCACGTCCGTCTCGACGTCCCCGCGCTCGTCATAGCGGCGCAGCCGGATCGGCTCGAGGGTGTCACGATCCACGGAGACGCGCCGGCGGGCGACGCCGCGTCCTAGCGCGGGGGCGGCCAGCGTGAGCGTGAACGACTCGCGGTCCGCGTCGAGGAGCACCGTCTCGCCCGCGCGGGGGGCCAGCGGCTCCGGGAGCAGCGCCGAGGTGACGTCG
>QHVP01000688.1 GCA_003222295.1 Acidobacteriota bacterium
AGCCGCGCCGCCATCGCCTCCGCCGCCCGCGTGTTGTCGCCGCTGGGATCGACGGTGTTGATCTCGACGAGCTGTTTGTAGATCGGGAACAGGGCCTGGTCGGCAGGGGATGGAGACGGAGTAGAGATAGAGGTTGTGGCCAGGACGGCTGTCATCAGGAAGGGAAGACTCAAGCGACGGGCTTCCGTGTGAAAGTCATCATCTCAGCGCGTCCTCCAGCGCCGCCGACGCGTCCGTCTTTTCGTCGCGATACTTGACGATCACGGGAGTGTACAGGGCCAAGCCGCTTCGCTCCGCGAACGGATCGCCCAGGCGTCGCGAGCCGGGCACCACCACCGCGCCCTCCGGGATGCGCAGGGGCGTGTCGCCCTGCCGCCGGTACGTCGTCTTGCGGGGGACGTCGTAGACGGTCACGGAGCCGGTGAGGATGACGCCGGATCCGAGCACCGCGCGCCGGCCCACGATCGTCCCCTCGTATACGCCGCAGTTGCCGCCGACCAGCACGTCGTCCTCCACGATCACGGGCAGCGCGCCCACCGGCTCCAGCACGCCGCCGAGCTGCGCGGCCGCGGAGAGGTGCACGCGCCGGCCCACCTGCGCGCAGGAGCCGACCAGGGCGTGCGAGTCGATGAGGCTGTTCTCGCCGACGTAGGCGCCGACGTTGACGTAGGCCGGAGGCATGACGATCACGCCGGGAGCGACGTGCGCGCCGTGGCGCACGGCCGTTCCGCCCGGCACCACGCGCACGCCGTCGCCGACGGAGAAGCGCCGGGGCAGGAACGTGTCCTTGTCCAGGAAGGACAGGGGGCCCGCGGGCTCGGTGGCGACGACGCGACCCAGGCGGAAGCCCAGCAGGATGCCCTTCTTCACCCAGCCGTTGACGCGCCAGCCGTCCGCGGTCGGCTCGGCGGCGCGGGCCTCGCCGCGCTCCAGCGCGTCGAGCAGCTCGGCGAAGACGGCGCGCGCCTCGTCCCCGAGCGCTTCCGCGGGCAGGGCGTGGTAGGCCTCGAGCTGGGCGGGCAGGCCGTCGCGCACGGTCACGGGAGCAGCTCGAGCTCCTTCAAGGCCGCGCGCAGGGCCTCGCGCGTGCTCTCCTTGGGCGGGCACATGGGCAAGCGGAAGCTCTCTTCGCACAGGCCCATCAGGGCCAGGGCCGCCTTCACCGGCATCGGGTTCGACTCCACGAAGTTCAGGTTCATCAGGTGGAGCAGCCGGTAGTGGATGCGGCGGCCCTCCGCGAAATCGCCGCGCGCGCAGGCCGCGACGAGGTCGTGCATCGGTCCCGGGACCTCGTTGGCCGCGACGGAGATCACGCCCTCTCCGCCCAGGGCCATGAACGTGACCGTGTTCGCATCGTCGCCGGAGAGCACCTCGAAGCCTTCCGGGCGGTCGCGCAGGATGTCCATCACCTGAGTGAGGTTGCCGGAGGCCTCCTTGACCGCGGTGATGTTCGGATGCGCGGCCAGGCGGAGCTGCGTCTTGGTGTCGATGTTGCTGCCGGTGCGGCCGGGCACGTTGTAGACGACGATGGGCACGGTCACTGCATCCGCGATCGTCGCGAAGTGGCGATAGAAGCCTTCCGGCGTGGGCTTGTTGTAGTACGGGCCCACGGACAGGATGCCATGGGCGCCGAGGGCGGCCATGGCCTTGGACCGCTCGACCGCAGTCTGGGTGTCGTTGCTGCCCGCGCCGGCCAGCACGGGGACCTTGCCCGCCTCCTCCAGGGTGAGGGCGACCACGCGCCTTTGCTCGTCCACGGTCATGGTGGCGGCCTCGCCGGTCGTGCCGCAGGGCACGAGCACGTCGATGTGGGCGTCCACCTGCCGCCGGACCAGGCGGCGCAGGGCGGGTTCGTCCAGGGCCCCGGTCCTGGTGAACGGAGTGACCAGCGCGGTGCCGGCTCCCGCGAACGACGGCGTCATCGGGCCTCCTTGTCTCCCCTCATTGTCCCTCACCGACAGTGGTCGACGTAGCCGAGGGCACGCAGCTTCTCGCAGGCCTCAATGGTGGGCGCGCTCTCCCCGGGCTTGCCCTTGACGAGCGCGAGCGTGTGGGTCCATTCGCGGTTGGCGCGATCTGCGAACAGCTCCAGCTCGCGCCGGAAGATACGAAAGGGCTCCGCTTCCCGCGCGGCGACGTCGCGGGTCTCGCCGGGATCGCGCGCGCGATCGTAAAGGGCCAGCTTGACGTCGTCGTTGTCGAGCGGCGTCGCCACGAGCTTGTACCGCGCGTCGAAGGCACCCCTGAGGTTGCGGTCGTTCTGGGCGAAGAGGCGCTCGCGCGCGGGGGCCTGGCCTCCGATGACGCCGGCGAGCACGCTGGTGCCGGCGAGGTCCGGTGGGTACGAGACCTTGACGGCGTCCAGGATCGTGGGCACGAGGTCGAGTGTCGTCACGAGCTCGCCGATCCGGCGGGCGGCAGCCGGGCCCGGCATCGTCATGATGAGCGGGATGGCCAGGCAGGGGTCGAACAGGTCCTCGCCGTGGTCGAAGTAGTAGTCGTGCTCGCCCAGGCTCTCGCCGTGGTCGGACGTCAGCACCACCGCCGTCTTGCCCGCCACGGGGGACGCGGCCAGAGCGTCCAGCACCCGGCCGACCTCCTCGTCCACGGACGCGATCTCGCCGTCGTATTGCGACACGTAGTACCCGAGCGTCTTCCCGGGCACCGCCCATTCCTTCTTCACTCCCCCGTGGAGCCCCGATACGGGGGCGAGGCGCGGCCCCGACGCGACTTCGTCGAGAAACTTCCGGTCGAAGGGAGGGGGAGGGGTGTAGGGTGCGTGCGGATTCACGTAGTGCAGCCAGAGGAAGAACGGCTGGTCCCGCCGCGCCGCCCGCAGGTAGTCGATCCCGCCATCGGAGATGGCGCGCGCGCGGTCCGTCTCCGTCACGAGCGCCGGCTCCTCCCACGTCTCGCGGTAGCTCTCGAAGCCGCGGGCATAGCCGTGCTGGGCCGCGAGGTTCGGGTTGTCGAGGACGGCGGCCGTCCGATAACCGGCTTCCTTGAGCACGCTGGCCAGCGTGGGGTTGAAATCGAGGAGCACGGGATGCGTGTTGCCGTAGCCGTTCTGCGAGGGCCGACGCCCCGTCATCATCATGACGAAGCTGCCCCGCGTCTT
>QHVP01000153.1 GCA_003222295.1 Acidobacteriota bacterium
ACGCGGGCCGCCCGCACGCTCGGCATCACGCGCGCGACCCTCTACAAGTGGATCCGGAAGCACGGCTTGAAGCCCGCGTGATGGATTCGCACCGCGCGTTCGTCATGAACCTGGGAAGCGTGCACCTCCTGGTGCTCCTCGGCGGGCTCATGTGGCACCGGCGCGATCGCCTCTGCCGGTCCTTCTTCGTCTACGCGCTCGCGGTGTTCCTCGGCGATCGCCTGATCCTGACCTGGCCGGAGAGGTTCGACACCGCGCGCTTCTGGCTGTTCAAGGAGGCTCTGTACTGGGTGCTGAAGCTGGCCGTCGCGACGGAGATCGGACTGCTCACCTTCGCGCGCCTCCCGCGCGCCCGAAACTTCCTCTCCGCGCTGGTCGCCGGCCTGGCCGCGGCCGCCCTCCTCGTCCAGCTCGTCCCCTCGGCGGCGAAGCCGGGCGATCAGATGGCCTGGGTCAGCGTGGCCAGCCCGCGCGGCCAGGCGTCACTGCTCGTCGTCCTGCTGGCGGTGGTCCTGACGGCGGCGCAGTACTACCGGGCGCCCGTTCATCCGTTCCACCGCTCGCTCCTCGTCGGCTTCGCCCTCTACCTGGTCGCCTACACCGCCGCCCTCACCCTGCTGCGCGAGCTCGGCGCCCCGGGCTATCGCTATTTCCTCGCGCTCGACTCGACGGCCTACAACGCGACGGTCGGCGTGTGGACCTGGGCGGCCTGGAGGCGTGCACCCGAGCTGAGCCCGGGCGCGCGGATCCTCCAGCCCTGGGCGGGCGCGGCGTGGTAGAGCTGGCCATCGCGATCGCCGCCGGCCTCGTCCTCCTCGGCGTCATCTCGTGGCACGAGCGCCGGCCCAGCGAATGGGAGAACCTCCTCTCTCCGGAAGCGCGCGCCGCCTTCGACTTCCTGAAGGTGAAGTTCGAAGCGGAGGAGCGCGCCGCGGCGCGGGGCTGCTCGACCGCGGCCGCCGCGGGCGCGCAGTTCCTCGTCGCCCTCGTACCCGATCGGCTCCAGCTCCTGCGCCGGCTCGAGCTCTACGCGCGGATCATGTCCGCGGCCGCCCCACCGCCGCAGCGCCTGCAGGTGCGGCTCTCGATCCTGAGCCGGGGGTTCTCGGAGCTGGGCACCTTCGACCCGGCCGCGGTCTCGAGCGACGCCCTTCGCGACCTCGACGCGCAGACGCTGGAGAGCTGCCGCATCCTCGCCGCGGCCGTGGGCGCTCTCGAATCCACTCCCTCTGAATGAACGGAGGCGCGGCCGGCGCCAGATCAAAGGGTTGGCGGAGAGAGGGGGATTCGAACCCCCGGAGGAGTTACCCCCTCACGTGATTTCCAGTCACGCCGATTCAGCCTCTCTCGCATCTCTCCGGAGCTGAGCGGGCAGGAACCTAGACCTTACACCGTCCTCGACGCCCCCACAACGAATCGCCTTTCCCGGCACCTCCGGTTGGGCTATCCTCGGAGGTCAGGGTCGGCCGGACGTGGATCCCGGCCCTGCGCAACGCGAGACGCCCCAACCCCGCCAGGCCCGGAAGGGAGCAACGGTCGGGCGACCTCGGGTGTGCCGCAGGACAGCCGGGGTTCACGTCGGGCCGGCCCTCCCCATCTCCATGGCCTACCAAGTCCTCGCACGGAAATGGCGTCCCCGGACCTTCGACGAGGTCGTGGGGCAGGCCACGGTCACGCGCACCCTCAAGAACGCGCTGGCCTCCGGACGCATCGGCCACGCCTTCCTGCTCTCGGGCGCGCGCGGGGTCGGCAAGACCACGACCGCGCGCATCCTGGGCAAGGCCCTCAACTGCGCGAACGGCGACAAGCCCACACCCCAGCCCTGCGGGGAGTGCGCCTCCTGCCTGGAGATCGCGAGCGGATCGTCCCTCGACGTGCAGGAGATCGACGGCGCCACCCACAACGGCGTCGAACAGGTGCGCGAGCTGCGTGAAAGCGCGCGCTACAACCCCGCGCGGGACCGCTTCAAGATCTGGATCATCGACGAGGTCCACATGCTCTCGACGGGAGCGTTCAACGCGCTCCTGAAGACGCTCGAGGAGCCGCCGCCGCGGGTGAAGTTCATCTTCGCCACCACCGAGTACCACAAGATCCCGGACACGATCCTCTCGCGGTGCCAGCAGTACGACTTCCGCCTGATCCCCGCCCGTGAGCTGGTCGCGCACCTGCGCCACGTCGCGGACGGGGAGACGATCGAGGTGTCGGACGACACCCTCGCCCGCCTGGCCCGCGCCGCGGAGGGCAGCGCGCGCGACGCCCTCAGCCTCTTCGACCAGGTCCTCTCGTTCAGCGGCCGCACGGTGCGCGACGAGGACGTCTCCGCGCTCCTCGGCCTCGTGGATCGCGAGCTGCTCCTGGCCGCCTCGCGCGCCGTGGCCGCGGGAGACAGCCTGGCCGCCCTGGAGCTGGTGGAGCGCCTCTCCGATTACGGCGCGGACTACCGGAACTTCACGCGCGAGCTGATCCTCCACTTCCGCGAGATCCTGCTCCTCAAG
>QHVP01000154.1 GCA_003222295.1 Acidobacteriota bacterium
TCCTGGCCCAGTCCGTGCGGCGTGTCTACATGCTCGTACGCGCGGAGGGGCTGGCGGAGACGATGTCGCGCTACCTGATCCGCCGCATCGAGCAGAGCCCCGCCATCGAGCTGCGGACGCGCACGGAGATCGTGGCCCTCGAGGGCGGCGACGACCGGCTGGCGGCCGTGAGCTGGCGGGACAATCGGACGATGGCGGTCGAGCGCCGCGAGCTGGGGCACGTGTTCGTGATGACGGGCGCGGAGCCGGCCACGCGTTGGCTGGCCGGCTGCGTCGTGCTCGACGACAAGGGATTCATCAAGACGGGGCCGGACCTTTCCCGGGACGAGCTGACGGCGGCGAAATGGCCGCTGGCACGGGCGCCCCATCTTCTGGAGACGAGCCTTCCGGGGGTGTTCGCCGTCGGCGACGTGCGCAGCGGCAACCAGAAACGGGTGGCATCGGCGGTGGGAGAGGGGTCGACGGCGATTGCCCTCGTGCACCAGGTGCTGAAGGAATGAAGGGGCCGAGGGCCGTCAATCGCAGTACGCTCCCTGGCACGTACCTGGGTTCGCGGTGGCCTGGTTGATGCTGCCGATCATCTCGGGATGGATCGAGCAGTGGTAGGGCGCGCCCGCTCCCACGATCGCCATCGGCGCGCTCGACGCGCCCGGACCGAGGTTCCCCGTGTCCAGCGTCCCGTCGTTGAGCACGACGCGGTGGGTGATCGTGTCCACGTTGTGCCACACGATCCTCTGGCCGGAAGGCAGCGTCGCCGGGTTCGGCGAGAATGACTGCGCCCCGTTGACCGCGACCACGTCGACGGTCACGACGCCGGAAGCACTGGGCGGCGTCGGATTCGCCGGGCTTCCGCTCGGTCCCGCCGAGTAGCCACTCCCACTACAGCCCGACATCACCAGCCCGAGCGCGATCGCCGTGCCCGCCGTCACCAATGCACGCATTCGTGATTCCTCCTCATTGACATCGTTGATTTCGCCGAAGGCGGCCTACGGACGCAGGAAGTCGGCGCCCCAGACCAGCGTCCCGCCCAGGTGACCCGCGACGGCGACGAGCGCCGCGGCACCGAAGAGCGCGGCCCGATAGGCGACGCGGCGGCCACGCCTCCGGTCATGGGCGCCGATCGAGAGCAGGGCGGCGCCGATCGCGCCCACGGCACCCGCGGCCCCGATCCATCCGTGCCACGCGAGCAGGCGCGAGGGCTCCACGAGATCGCTGGAGGCCAGTCCCCATCCCGCGATGGCGGTGAGGGCGCCCATCGCCGCCCCCGCGCGCACGTTGGCGGCGGCGATGGCGCGCCAGTCCGCGCGGCCCGTATGAATGGCGACGAGCTCGGCCGCGGCGGCGGCAAGGATCAGCCCGATCGGGAAATGAACGAGCAGCGGATGAAGTTTGCCGACGAGCGCCATGTGTCGATGCCTCTCGGCCTCGGGCCGAAGCGTGCCGTTCTCACCTGAGCAGACCGGGCGCTCGGCCGGGTTATTCCCGCGCGACAGGCACCGGAATATCCGGTCTGCCCTGTGGGTCCACTCCGGCGGGGAGACGACACCATGACCGAGACGCGAGACGCAGTGCGGCAGGCGAGGCTCGAGGCCCGCCTGCGCGAGGTCGAAGCCGAATTGGAGTGCCGGCAGCGCGAGGTCGAGAAGCTTCGACTTGTCCGTGATGCGCTCGCGCGGGAGGAGAGCCGCGGAGCCGCCGATGCTTGCGCCGGAGCGTCGCCGTGGTTCGCGGAGGTCCTCGCGAAAGTCTGGACCACCTTCTGAAGAGCGCACGAGAAATCGCCGGGAATAGACGACCGCACTCTCCGGTCTGGACATTCGAGGGTGGCCGGCAGGCGGCGCCCACCGAGGAGGACCGATGAAGAAGGACCTGGACCGACGGCGATTCCTGAAGATCGCCGGCACTTCGATGGGAGTGGGCGCCCTGTATACAGTGTGGCCGAGCCTGGGCCGCTCCGCGGAAGCGGCGGAGCTGGCACGTCGGCTCGGAGCGAAGACGGGGGAGAAGCCGACGCCGTTCACCTTCGCGCAGCTCAGCGACGCCCACGTCGGTTTCGACGGTCCCATCGGCACGCGCGCGCTCGAGAGGGCGGTGGCGACCATCAACGGCCTGCCCCGGCGGCCGGACCTCGTCCTGTTCACGGGCGACCTCACCCACGACACCGAGAAGCCGGGCGAGCACGCCGCGCGCATGAGCCTGTTCCGTGAGATCTCGGGCCGGCTCCAGGTCGCGAAGGTCTACCACGTCCCCGGCGAGCACGACGCGGGGCTGGACGGCGGTGAGCTCTTCCGCAGCGTCTTCGGGCCGACGTCGTACTCGTTCGACCACCGGGGCGTCCATTTCATCGCCCTCGACAACGTGTCGCGGGCCAAGCCCGAAGTCGGGGCGGAGCAGCGGGCCTGGCTGGCCAAGGACCTCTCCCGCTTCCACGCCACGACGCCGATCGTGGTCTTCACCCACCGTCCGCTTTTCGACCTCCGGCCCGACTGGGAGTGGTTCACCTCCGACGGGGACGAGGTGATGAACCTCCTCGCTCCCTACGAGAACGTGACCGTCCTGTACGGCCACATCCATCGCGAGGACCACCACACCATCGGGCACGCCCAGCACTTCGCGGCCCGCTCGCTCTGCTTCGCCTTCCCGGACCCGGACAAGTTCGAGGACAAGAAGGCGATTCCGTTCGACAAGGACCAGCCCTTCAAGAACCTCGGGCTCCGCGTCATCGACCGGACGGCCGGGTCGGCCGCGGAGACGGTCCGGGTCCAGGACGTCGAGCTCGCCATGAGCGAACTGTCGGGAACCGAGGGCTTCGACCAACTGTTGAAGCCCGCCACCTTCTGAACGAAAGGAGTCGTCAGTGACACGTCAATCGACTTTTCGCGTCGCCGCCGCTGGGCTGGCCCTCGTGGCCTCTCTGCTGGCCGTGGCCAGCCCACCGGCGCGCGCGCAGGACGAGCCTCGGGTCATCGTCATCACCGCCAAGCGGTTCGAGTTCAGCCCGAACCAGATCACGCTCGCGAAGGGCGAGACGGTGAAACTCCAGATCAAGAGCGAGGACGTGACCCACGGGCTCTTCGTGCGGCCCCTGGGCATCGACGCCGAGATCGCTCCGGGCCGGGTCACCGAGCTCACGCTGACGCCGGAGACGGCCGGGACCTACCGGGCCATTTGCGATCACTTCTGTGGCGCCGGCCACGGCGGCATGAAGATGACGATCGTGGTCCGGGAATAAATCTCCCGGGCGGAGAGTCCTTGCTGTTGGGGGCACGCATGCGGGAGGCGGCGCGCGCGGGTGGGGAGGTCGTGGAGGCCAGACCGCGCCACGATATGATGCGGCTCCGAGCCGTCCGACCTGCAGCCACCCTGCCGCTGCCGAGGGCCGAGGAGTTCTTGGATCCGTCCGAGCTGGAAAGGTTCGAGCGCACCCTCCTGCCGCACATGCGGGCGGCCTACAACCTGGCCCGCTGGCTCACCCGAACCGATCAGGACGCGGAGGACGTGGTGCAGGAAGCCTACCTGCGGGCGGTGAGGTTCTTCGGAGGATTTCGCGGCGGCGACGCCAAGGCCTGGCTCCTGACCATCGTGCGCAACACGTCCCATAGCGCGTGGCAACGCGGACGCGGGGCGGGCGCCACCGTCCCCCTCGACGAGGACACGCCGGAGGTCGAAGACGCTGCCCTCGGGCCCGAGAACCTGCTCTTGCAGAAGGCCAGCGGACAGGAGGTGAGGGAGGCCCTGGACGCGCTCCCCGTGGAGTTCAGGGAGGTCGTGGTCCTGCGCGAGCTGGAGGGCCTGTCCTACAAGGAAATGGCCGAGGTGACCCAGCTTCCCATCGGCACCGTCATGTCACGCCTGGCCCGCGCCCGCGCACGTCTCCGGCTCGGGCTTCAGGAGCGAGTTCGCGGAGGATCGGCATGAGCTGCGGTGAGCCGGCCTCGCGCCTGCTGGAGGCGTACCTCGACGGCGAGCTGGACCTCGTGCGGAGCCTCGAGGTGGAACGCCACCTCGCGGAGTGCGAGCTCTGCGCGGCGGCGCTAAGCAGTCATCGCGCGCTGCGATCCGCCCTGACGGATGCCTCCCTCTATTACCCGGCGCCGAAGGGCCTGGAGCACCGCCTGCGCACGGAGCTGCGGAAGGGGTCGAAGGCCGCGAAGAGGGGCGCGGTCGCCGGCTGGCGATGGGGCGCCGTCGCCGCCTCGCTGCCGGTGATCGCGGCCCTGGCCTGGGCGCTCGTCGCCATTCCCAGGGGTCCCTCGAATGAGGAGCTCGTGAGCCAGGAGGTCGTGTCCGCGCACGTGCGCTCGCTGATGGCGCAGCACCTGACCGACGTCGCGTCCTCCGACGGGCACACGGTCAAGCCCTGGTTCAACGGGAAGCTCGACTTCTCACCGGAAGTGAAGGACCTCGCCGGCGACGGGTATCCGCTCGTCGGGGGCCGGCTCGATTACATCGGCGGGCACGGCGTGGCCGCGCTGGTCTATCAGCGCGGCCCACATCCCGTCAACGTCTTCATCTGGCCGGAGCCCGACGCGCGCGGTGGCGCGGACGGAGAGTCGAGCCTCCGCGGATACAACGTGATCCGCTGGCGGCGTTCGGGCATGCGCTATTGGGCCGTCTCCGACCTGAACCTGCCCGAGCTGCGGGAGCTCGCACACGATTTGCAACGCCCCTGACCAGGCTCACCAGGTCTGTACGGAGGGGACATGCCGGAGGAACCTGAGATCGATACCGAACGGCTCCATGCCGCCATCGACGAGGAGCTCGAGAAGAACGGGAACCGGTTCCTCAAGCAGATCGCGTTGACCACGGCCGTCCTCGCCGTGTGCGCGTCGATTGCGTCACTCCAGGCCGGATCGACGGTCAACGAGGCGCTCGTCCTCAAGACGGAATCGACACGACTCCAGGCCGAGGCGTCGGACCAGTGGGCCTACTACCAGGCCAAGGGGCTCAAGGCCGCGATCAAGGAAGCGGCCGGGAGCTCGTGGGCCGCCAATGGGAAGGATCAGCCGCCGGAGTACGCAAGCGACATCCGGCGGTACGAAGGCGAGCAGAAGGAGATTCAGGCCAAGGCCCGGGAGTTGGAGCGGGAGCGCGATCAAAAGGACGAGGAGGCGGCGATGCTTCTGGCCCGCCACCACGGATTTGCCGCCGCCGTCGCGCTCTTCCAGGTCTCGATCGCCCTGGGCGCCGTCGCCGCCCTGACGCGGAATCGAATCGTCTGGTACGGATCGCTCGCAGTGGGGCTGGCCGGTGTGGTGGCGCTCCTCGCCAAGATGCTCGACTAGCTCCTTTCCGCCCCACCGTGGCGGCAATGCCGTAGAACCGCTCTGCGGTTTCGGCCGACCGCATGGCACGCGCGTTGCTCCTTCCCAGGGTGGGTGGCCCCCGTCACCCAGGAGGACCAGAAGATGAAGGCAATAGCATTTCCCCTGATTCTGACCCTGGCGGCCGGCATGGCCGCCGCCAACGAGCCCACGCGGCACATGCACAAGAGCTCGGCCGGAATGTCCGAGAAGAAGGAGCACGCGATCAAGGCCGAAGGCGAGATCGTCTCGGTCGAAGGCGACAAGCTCGTCCTGAAGACGTCCTCGGGCGAGGAGACCTACATGGCGACAGGCAAGGCCGCGGCGAAGCTGCGCAGCCTGCACTCCGGCGAGCGGGTCGTGGTGAAGGCCCACGAAAACGAGCTGATCTCGATCAGCCACGCCAAGAGCGGTAAGCATCACCGCGCGTAATTTCGCGAATTCCTCATTCCGGGGGGCCGCATGGCCCCCCTTTCCGGGACAGCCGTACGGCGCTGATATCATCCACCTGGAAAGGACACCGCCATCGCCAACCCAACCTCCGACGAAGGCTCGCCGCAACCTCTGACCCAGGGCGATCGAAGGCTCGGGCTCGGTGGCCTCTTGATCGAGCTCTTCCTGCCCGTGGCGCTGTCGTCCGCCGTGTTGCTCGTGCTGACGGGTTATACGCACCACTGGGACCTCCACAGTTCCGTCGGCCTGGGCGTTTTCGGCCTCCTGCTGGTCGTCATCAGCCTGGTGATCAGCATTCGCGTGGACGCGTCCACGCTGGCGCGGCGCGCGCAAAGGGGGCGCAAGCAGGTCCTCAATCGAGCCGACTCGCGCTCGCGGCTGGTCAAGTTCATCCTCGGCGGGGTGGTGATCCCGATCGCGACTCTTGCCGCCGCCAACCTGATCGAGCTTCCCGGCCACCAGACGCCGATGTCGATGGCGATCCGCCTCCGGCTGGCCCGGCCGCGAATCGCTCGCGCCGAGAAGCTGGGCGACGCCGTGCTGCGTGCCCAGAGTCCCACCGCGAAG
>QHVP01000155.1:0-1841 GCA_003222295.1 Acidobacteriota bacterium
TTTCGGGATGGTGACCAGGGAGACGGGGCGCGGCCACTCGCGGCCGAGCGGCGGGTCAGATGGCGTGCACATGCTCGATGGATCGGGAGGTGGCCCGCCGCCGACGACCTAACGAGCGCGGAATGAGCACGGGGGTCGACGCCAGCCGGCCCCCGTGCGCGCGGAGACTTGTCCAGGTCCGCGATCGATCGGCTATTAGTTGACCAAACAGCGTGTATTGGTAGACTTCGCATATCCCGACGTGGCGGCCGGCCGTTGACCTACTCTCAAACGGGTCGGCCACTTGAAACCCACGTCGGGACGCTCTCCGGCGTCGAACCCAGTCTTAGGAAGCGGACGTGGACGTGCCCTGGGTCAGGCTGAAGCGCACGGACACCGTCATCATCACGGAGACGGGCACGCCCCGGAACACCGTAGGGGCGAACACCCACTGGCGAGCGGCCTCGACGGCGGCGGCGTCGAGCAGCGGGATGCCGCGCAGGATGCGCACGTCCTCGACCCGGCCATTTGGTTGAATCACGATCTCGAGGATCACCACACCCTCGACCTTGCCGCGCGCGGCCACGGCCGGATAGACGGGCGTGACGTTCTTGAGCTTCTTCGGCTCCTTGATCGTCCCGCCCACACGCACGGTGGATGACGCCGAGTCGTTCAGGGACGCCCGCTCGGTCACACCGCCCACGATGCCGCCCGGGACTCCTTCCTCGACTCCACCCGGCACGCCCTCGTCGACGTGCATCGCGGGGGCGATCGCGGGCGGCGCGGGCTCGATCACGTCCTCCGGCTTGATCTCCGCGCGCGGTAGGGCCGGCGCGGCGAGGCTCGGCCTCCGCGCCGGTGCGACGTCCTTGCGCGGAGGTGGCTCTACCACACGGCGCGCGCGGGGCGGTGGAGGCAGCGGCGGCGCCACCGCCGTCGGCACGAAGAAGACCTTGCCCACCGCGGCCGCCGGCGAGGGCAGATCCTCGGCAAGGAAGACGGGGACGACGATGAGCGCGAGGAAGCCCGCGCCGTGAAGCACGAGCGCGGGGGCCCAACGCCACGATCGCGCCGGACGCGCGCGGCCGCCGCTCACGACGCCGGACTCCAGGAGAAGCTCCGGCGCCGGGCGCGGAGGCGCGGGGTTGTGCGCCCGCTCCTCGCGCAGCTCGTCGAGCAGGCTTCCCAGCGGCGAGACGATGCAGTGGCGAGTCATACCTGAAAGTCCGGTACGGGAACGGCGCCGCGGATGTTCAGGGCGCGGGTGACGCCGCGCACGGGAGCGGCCGGATCAGGCCGGGGCGCTGCCCTCCGCCTTGGTCTCCGGGCCGATGGTTCCCGCCACCCAGACCGCGATGCGCTCGCGGTCCCAGTGGTGGTCGTCGTTCAGGTGGATGATCATCGCGGCCAGGATCAGGCTCTTCTTGCAGCCCTCCGGGCAGCGCCGGATCGTCCCCTCCAGGCAGTCGAACAGGCGATCGAGGCGCTTGGGGTGCAGCTGTCCTACCTCCTCGGGAAGGCGATAGATACCCTCGAAGGCCGCGCCCAGCGCGCAGGAGGCGCGAGGGCCGTGGTAGTACTCGCCGAAGGCCTGATCGGGCCGCTTCTTCGCCCCGAAGCGGATCGCCTTCGCCAGCTCGTTCTCGTCGTGTCGGACGGGTTCCTGCACCATGACGACCCCCCGCCCGAAATGTACGCCTGTTCCGCGGCCATGGATAGTCCTCGCGTGACTGCGCAGCGGTATGCTCCCTCGAGCCGCCGGGGGTGCGATGCCGCAGGGCCACAACGTCTTCATGGAACGGGCGCTCGCCCAGGCCCGCCTCGCCCTCGCCGCCGGGGAGGTGCCGATCGGGGCGGTGATC
>QHVP01000155.1:2025-14665 GCA_003222295.1 Acidobacteriota bacterium
TGCGCGCGGAGGAGCTGCGCCTCAACCATCGCTTCGAATCGTCGCCGGCGTCCGCGAGGAGGAATGCCGAGGCCTGATGGTCGAGTTCTTCCGGGCGAAGCGCTCCGCCACGTAGGCTAGAATGGGGTTCCGTTCCGCGGAGAGGTACGCAAGTGGTTGAAGCGGACGGTCTCGAAAACCGTTATACCCGAAAGGGTATCGTGGGTTCGAATCCCACCCTCTCCGCCACCCTCACCTACCGCTTGAGCTCGTCGTAGATCACCCCGACGTTGAGCTTCACGCGCTCCGGGTTGTCCGTGTAGCCCGCGTACTTCTCCGGGATCTTGTACTCCGCGGCCGCGGCCTCGACGGTCTTGCCCGCCTTCATCTCCGCGCGCACCCATTCCAGGAAGTCCTGGTTGTACCGCGCGTACTCCTGGAGATCGGCCCAGGTCATGGGCGTGCTGTGGCCGGTGATGACGGTGTCGACGGCCTTGATGCCGGCGGCGGCCTTGGCCAGGGTGTCGCCGATGGCCACCCCGCTGCCGCCGTTGTTCGCGTCGAGGAGGGGCGGCCCCTTGCGCGCGAAAACGTCGCCCGCGTGCATGACGCGCAGCGCCGGGAACACGACGAAGGCGTCGCCGTTGGTGTGCCCGCGGCCGAAGTAGTAGAGATCGATCCGGTCCGCGCCCTTGTCGAGGGTCATGGTGTCCTTGAACGTCCGCTTGGGCATCCCCTTCCCGCCGCTGGCCTGGAAGACGTTGGGCATGGTTCCCGCGGGAATGCCGGTGGGAGTGGCCATCTTCTCCATGTTGGCCTTCGTGTTCTCCTGGGTCACGATGTCGACGGTGGCGGGGAACTCGACGTTGCCGCTCACGTGATCGCCGTGCGTGTGCGTGTTGATGATGGTCGTGACCGGCTTGGGGGTGAGCTCCTTGACCTTGTCGAGGATCGGCTGGCCCCAGCCCGGCAGCTTGGTGTCCACGACCACGACGCCGGTCGTGCCCACGAAGACCGCGGTGTTGCCACCGCCGCCCTTGAGCATGTACAGGTTGTCCTTGATCTTCTCGACCTCCACGACCTTCGGCGCCGGCGGCGACGGCGGCGCCTGATAGGCCGACACCGCGAGCGACAGCGCGCCCGCCGCCATCAGGGTCCCCAACACGATGCTTCTCCTCATGCCATTGCCTCCTGGCCCTCGGCGGACGGGCTTCGCGTTACGAGAAAAACAACCTCTGCACGAACCACAGCGAGCCGGCCACGACCACCACGATCGAGCCGGCCACGGCCAGCCGGCGTCCCGCCTGCTCGCTCCGGGCCCTCAGCGCGGCCAGGGCGGTGGCGACGGCCAGGACCACGAGGAGCTGGCCCATCTCGACGCCGACGTTGAACGAGAAGAGCGACCAGGCCAGCGCCCGGCGGGGCAGCTCCATCTCGCGCAGCACGCTCGCGAAGCCGAAGCCGTGGACGAGGCCGAAGGCGAGCGCGATCCACGCGCGCACGTCGCGGCCGCCCCGCGCGAGCAGGTTGTCGGCGCCGACGTACACGATGCTGGACAGGGTCAGGCTGTGGGCCACCGTGAAGGCGGTGACTACCCACGCGAGCTGGCGGAAGGAGCCCCCGAGCAGCAGCAGCCCGACCAGGAACAACAGGTGATCCGGTCCGATCAGGATGTGGTGCACGCCGGCGGGGAGGAAGCGACGGACGACGGCGAGCGCGCCCTGCCGCGTGCCCGCGAAGTACTCCATCGCGTCGTGGTCGCGATCGAGGATGGCCTGGCTCTGAAGCGCCCCACGCTCGTAGACGTTGACGAAGGTCTGATGGGCAGGATCGTAGGGGAACAGCGCCGCCCGCACGCGCAGGACGCCGGCCGGCCCGTCGGACGGGCAAGCGAAGCGCAGGCGGACCGCGCTCCGGTCGGGGACCGCCTCCGGCGCCGCCGGCGATCGGCAGGAGAGCACGCGCTCGTCCGCCGCGAGCTGGAAACGGGGGAGGAGCCGCGCGACGAGGTCGTCATGCCTTTTCGCGAGCAGCGCGGGATCGAGCGCGTCGTCCGGAGACGCGAGGCCCAGCTCGTGCGCGACGTCGAAGGCGTGGGCGACCAGGGTGACCTCCACCGCCCGCTCGCCCAGCTCGGCGTCCAGGTAGCTGAACGGAGCCGGATGCGCGGACGCGCGCGCGGCCGTCGCGAGCGCGATGAGGAGGGCCAGCACCAGCCGCGGCATGGACGGCGATGGTAACGCAACCGGGAACGGGCGGGCGCCCGCGCGGAAGCCTTTTCATCGTCAGCGGCGGACAGACCGGCGCCGACCGCGGTGCGCTCGACGCCGCGCTCGCGGCGGCCGTTCCCTGCGGCGGCTGGTGTCCCCGCGGACGGCGCGCGGAGGACGGGACCATCCCCGACCGCTATCCGCTGCAGGAGACGCCCACCGCCGAGTATCCGCAGCGCACGGCCTGGAACGTCCGGGACTCCGACGGGACCGCGATCCTGCACCAGGGACGGGCCGATCGCGGCACCGCGCTGACCGAGCGCCTGGCCCGGCGCCAGGGCCGGCCGGTCCTCCTGCTCGACCTGAGGTCGGCCCGGCCCGCGGAGCTGGCGGCGTGGATCGAGAAGGAGAGGATCGCGCGGCTGAACGTGGCCGGACCGCGGGAGAGCCGCGCGCCCGGCCTTCAGGCCCTGGTCACGCGGTTCCTGCGCGACGCCTTCGTGCTCGTGACCGACGCGCGATCGAGGTAGCCGCGCAGCGCCTCCACCGCCATGCGGATCTTGGCGGGCTGGCGCGTGCGCGCGGGCATCAGCACGTCCACGCTGAGGATCGGTCCGGACCAGTCGGGGAGCACGCGCACGAGCTCCCCGGACGCGAGCTCGGCCGCCACTTCCGGCTCCACGTGGAAGGAAAGTCCGAGCCCCATCAGGGTGAGCTGCTTGATCGAGAACTGGTTGTTGCTCGTCACCCGGGGGTTCAGGGTCAGCCGGTGGCGCTGTCCGGCGGGCCCGGTCAGCTCTTCGGAGGGGTGGTGCGACGGCGGCAGGGAGAGGAAGTCGTGCTCCGCGAGCTGCTCCGGCGCGCGCGGGGCGCCGCGGCGGGCCAGGTAGGCGGGTGACGCGCACAACACCAGAGGCCAGTCGGCCAGGTGCTTGCGCACCAGGCTGGAGCTGGGCAACGGCCGCGCAATGGTGATCGCGAGGTCGATGCGCTCGCGAATGACGTCCACGGGCTCGTCGGTCACGATGAGGCGCAGGGCGAGGGCCGGATGCGCGGCCAGGAAGGGAGCGAGAGCGCTCACCAGGTGGATGGCCGCGAAACCGGCGGGCGCGCTCACACGCAGCTCCCCGACCGCCGCGTCCTGCAGGTCGGCGAGGCGCTCGTGCGCGGAACGCGCAGCCGCGACCATGGCCGCGCACCCCTCGTAGAACGCCTCGCCGGCTTCGGTGAGGGTGAGGCGGCGCGTGGACCGGCGGAAGAGGGTGACGCCGACCTCGTGCTCGAGACGCCGGATCTGCTGGCTGATGGCGGAGGGGGTGAGACCGAGCTCCGCCGCCGCCCGCCGGATCGAGCCGCGCTCCACGACGGCGACCAGCATCGCCATCCGGCGGTAGCGGTCCATCGTGTAGCGGAACTTAACACTGAATGTCCGGCCACCCACCTTCCCAAGGCGGCCGCGGTGCCGTACCGTCATTGGGTCGTCGGCCGGGTTCATCCGGCCGCGCGGAGGACTCATGCCAATGAAGAAGGTCAGCCGGCGCGACGCGCTCGGCTTGCTCGGCCTCGGCGGGGCCGCGCTTTCGCTCGGATGCGGATCGGACTCGTCGGCCACGCCCACGGCGACGACGGGGACGACCACCACCGGCGGCTCGAACGCGAGCGGGGCCTGTGCGGTGACCCCGACGGAGACGCTCGGTCCCTACCCCTCGCTCACGAACTTCGTCCGCAGCGACATCCGCGAAGGAAAGAGCGGGCTGCCCCTCGCGCTCACCATCACGATCGTGAACTCTAACAACTCATGCGGCCCGGTCGCGAACGCGGCCGTGGACATCTGGCAGTGCGACGCCCAGGGCAACTACTCGGAGTACGCGCAGCCCGGCTACAACGGGACCGGACAGACGTTCCTGCGCGGCATCCAGACCACGGACGCCAGCGGACGCGTCACCTTCACCACCGTCTTTCCGGGCTGGTATCAGGGCCGGGCCACGCACATCCACGTCGAGGTCAAGGTTGGCGGCGCGGTCGTGAAGGTGACGCAGATCGCGTTCGAGGAGAGCATCATCGCCGCCGTCTACGCGGCCGGAGTGTACGCGGCGAAGGGCCGGAATCCGACCTCCAACGCGAGCGACATGGTCTTCGCGGACAGCCTCTCCTCGGAGACGGCCACCATCACCGGCGGTGACGCCAGCAGCGGGTACTCCGCGGCGTTCACGGTGTCAATCAACAGCTGAACGGACGATCGACACGGTTGACAGATGACAGGTCTGCGGCCGGGTCGGTCGTCGCACGGGCCAATGTTCCACGTGCGCCGCTCCACGCAAAACGGCGCGGTTATGATGGAACAGGTGAGCGCTCCGATGCCGCTCCGCCCTGGAGGTCCGTTGCCCGAGCCCGCACCGGCCGCCGTGGCCGAGCCCCGATCCCAGGCCACCGAGACCACACCGCGCATCCTCGTCGTCGAAGACGACGAGAAGATGCGGCGTGTGCTCGAGCTGCTGCTCAGCGGCCATTGGACGGTGGAGACGGCGGCGGACGCCGCGTCCGCCATCGCGGCCACGCGGGAGCGTCCGCCCGATCTGGTCCTGACCGACCTCCTCCTGCCCGGCATGGACGGCTACGACTTCCTGCGCCAGCTCCGCGCGGAGGCGGGGACGCGCACGCTGCCTGATCAAGCCGTTCTCCGAGCGCGAGCTGTTGCTGCGCGTGACCACCCACCTCGAGATGGGGCTCCTGCGCCGCGAGGCCGCCCTGCGCGAGTCCGAGGCGCAGCTCCGCGCCATCCTCGAGGGCGCCCTCGACGCCGTGGTCGGGATGGACGCGAGCGGGGCCGTCATCGACTGGAACCACCAGGCGGTCGCCACGTTCCGATTCACCCGGGAGGAGGCCATCGGCCGGCGCCTCTCCGAGCTGATCATCCCGCCCCAGTTCCGCGAGGCCCACGAGCGGGGCCTCGAGAAGTACTTCGAGACGGGCGAGGGGCCGCTCCTGAACCGCCGCGTCGAGGTGGAGGGGCTGCGCAAGGACGGCAGCCTCGTCCCCATCGAGCTCGCCATCACCGTGGTCAAGGGATGGGGGTTCTACCGTTTCAACGCGTTCGCCCGCGACATCTCGGACCGCCGCGCCGCGGACGAAGAGCGCAATCGCCTCCTCGAAGAGGCACGCGAAGCCAACCGGATGAAGGACGAGTTCCTGGCCATGTTGTCCCACGAGCTGCGCACGCCCCTGAGCGCCATCGTGGGCTGGGCGCACATGCTGCGCACGGGCGGCCTGGACGAGCCGACAGTCGCGCGGGCCATCGAGACCATCGACCGCAACGCGAAGGTCCAGAACCAGCTCATCGAGGACATCCTCGACGTCTCGCGCATCGTCGCCGGCAAGTTCCATCTCGAGATGCGATCGGTGGACCTCGTGCGCATCGTGGAGTCCGCCATCGACACCGTCTCGCCCCTGGCCGCGGCCAAGGGCGTGGAGCTGCGCCAGGACCTCGCGCCGGAAGTCCGGCCGTGCTGCCCGGCCATCGGTGATCCCGAGCGGCTGCAGCAGGTGGTGTGGAACCTCCTGACCAACGCGATCAAGTTCACGCCCAAGGGCGGCGTCGTGACCGTCGAGGTGCGGCAGCACGACGAGCCCGGCGAGTTCGAGATCGCGGTGCGCGACACCGGCCAGGGCATCTCCCCCGACTTCCTCCCCCACATCTTCGAGCGCTTCCGCCAGGCGGGCACGGGCGCGCGGCGGCACGGAGGGCTGGGGCTGGGCCTCTCGATCGTGCGTCACATCGTCGAGATGCACGGCGGCACCGTCCTGGCCACCAGCGGCGGCGAGGGCCAGGGCTCCGTGTTCACGTTGCGCCTGCCCATCGTCGAAGCGGGCGAGGAGGGCCAGCGGGTGCCGCCCCTCTCGCGCGAGGACGCGGGCCTCGAGGAGGCGCCGCGTCTGGACGGCGTGCGCGTTCTCGTCGTCGAGGACGAGGCGGACGCGCGTCACCTGCTGGCGGCCGTCCTGCAGAAACGCGGGGCGCTCGTGTTCATGGCCTCCTCCGCCGCGGAGGCGCTGGAGATGCTGGAGCGCGAGCGGCCCGACGTCCTGCTCAGCGACATCGCGCTCCAGGAACAGGACGGGTACGAGCTGATCCGCAAGGTCCGCAGCCTCTCCCCGGAACGGGGCGGGCGCATCCCGGCCGCCGCCCTCACCGGCTACGGGCGGCTGGAGGACCGCATGCGCGCGCTGTCCGCGGGATTCCAGCTCCACGCCGCCAAGCCGGTGGAGCCGGCGGAGCTCGTGGCGGTGGTGGCGAGCCTCGCCGGCAAGAGCGCGCGATGATCGAGTTCACGGACAACGCGCTTTCGGGGCGCGATCCCGCGCTGGCGGGCCTCTTCGAGCGCGAGATCGCGGAGACGGCGGTCACGATCGGCAAGGCGGTCTGCCGCACCGAGGCTGAAGGCGCCGATCCGCAGGCCCCCGACCGCGCGCGCATCGTCCTCGTCGAGAACGACAAGCTCTTCGAGTGGACGGTCGCCCTGCCCGCCGCCGCCGGCGACGTCGCCCGCGCCACGCGTCGTGCCCTGAGCGGCCGCCGGCGCCTGGGTGAGCGCCGGCGTCCCGCGCGCCAGAGCCTCGACCGCCGCCGCCCCTGACCTCGCGTAGGATAGGCGCGCGTGAGAGCGCGGTCGGTCCTCGCCGTACTCCTCCTCGCCGCCGCCGTGCGCGCACCGTTCTGGGCCTTTGCCGCGCGCGCGTCCGTGGACGGCGACACCGCGATCGTCGGCCTCATGGCGCGCCATCCCACGCGCGGCATCACGATGTGGGGCCAGCCGTACGGTTCGCCCGTCGACGGCTGGATCGCCGCCCCCTTCGTGGCCGGCTTGGGTCCGAGGCCGCTCGCGGTGCGGATTCCCTACGCCCTGCTCGCGCTGGCCCTGGTGGCGGCCGCCGCCGTCCTCGGCGAGATCGCGGTCGCGGGGGCGGGGCTCCCCGCCGCCCTCCTCGTCGCGTGTCCGTCCGCGTACGTGCTCCTTCTGTCCGCGCTCCCCCCGCCGCTGTACCCGACCACTCTCGTCCTGCTCGCGGCCGTGCTGGCCCTGGCCGCGCGAGCGGCGGAGGACTTCGGGGCCGCGGCGCCGCCGGCACGCGGCCGGCTGATCCTGATCGGCCTGCTCAGCGGTCTCGCCGTCTGGACCCATCTGATGTCCCTGGCCACGCTGGCCGCGGTCGGCATGGTCCTGGCCCGCGGCGCCGGGCGCGCGCGCGCACGGGGCGTCCTCCTCTGGGCGCTTGTCGCCTTCCTCGCCGCCAGCGCGCCGTGGTGGCTTTCCGCCTGGCGCGAGCCCTCGGCCACCGCCGTGCTCGGCATCGCGCACGAAGGCACGCCGCCCCTCGCGCACGCGGCGATGGTCGCGCGGCGGTTGCACGAGCCGGTGGCCGCCCTCCTCGGCCTCTGGAGTCCGCTGACCGCGGACGAAGGGGAGCGCACCGTCGCCGCACCTCTCGTCGTGGGCGCGGTGCTCGTCGTGGCCTGGCTGGCGGGCGCGATCGTGGGATGGGCTTCGCTGCGCGGGCGGCCCCTCGCCGGCCTGCTCCTGGGCGCGATCGCGCTGACCATCGCCGCGTTCCCGTTTCCCGTGCGGTCCGACCCCCACACCGTGCGCTTCCTGACCCCGATCGTCGTGCCCCTGGCCGTGCTCGCGGCCGCGGGTGCGGTGCGGCTCGCCGGCCCCGCCCGCGCCTGGCTCGTCGTCATTCCGCTTTGCGTCGCCCACCTTTGGACGGGGGCGCGGCTGCTGGCGGAGTGGCATCGCGGCGGACCGGAAGCGCTGGTCCCGGACTGCGCGCGCGTGCTCGACCTCATGCGCGAGCAGCATCTCGTGCGCGCGTACGCCTCGTACCACACCGCCTACTGCCTCACCTACACGAGCGGCGAGACGGTGATGGCCTCGCCACCGTGGAACGAGCGGTTCTGGGGCTACCCGATGCCCTACCTCGACGAGGTCCGCTTCGCCTCGCGCGTGGGCTGGGTGCTCGTCCCCGGCGTCGACTTCCAATTGCCGGCCAGGCACACCTTCGAGTCGAAGCTGGCCGGCATCGGGGCGAGGTACGCGCGCCGGGACGCGGCGCCCGCGGCCGTGTACTTCGACTTCGTGCCGCCGTTCGCCTCGCGCACCGCGCCCGGGGCCGTGGCCGGACCGGCGGGGGACGGTGACGTCGCCACGCGGGTGGTCGAGCCTTCGGGGAGCGCCGCGTTTGCCCTGGGTCGGCCGCTCGCGGTCGCGGGAGTGACGCTTCTCGCGGGCCCTTCCGCGCCAGCCCTGCCGCGCGCGATGGACATCGAGGTCTCCTCCGACGGATCGACGTTCGAGCGCGTCGGCCGCCGGCAGCGCGGGCGCGAGACCACGGACCTCGCCTGGGTGAACGGCCATCCGCAGTTCCTCGTCGACGACCTGGCGTTCTCGATCGCGCTCGACGGGCGCGTCGTGACCGCCGTGCGGATCGCGCCGACCGAGAGCGGTCCCTGGGCGGTGGCGGAAGTGCTCCTCCATCCGGTCGCAACCGGGACGGAGAGTGCGCATCCTTCCGACGAGGGCGGCTCGTGGGCCGAGCGGCGCGCCGCCCTGGCCGCCCGGCCCGACCCGGTGGATGCCGGTTGGCTGTACCGCTCCCTGCTGGCGCTTCGCCATCCGTAGCGACGCCGGCGTCCACCCGAGGAAGAACCTACAACGATCCCCCGCCCCCGGATGCAATCCCGGCCGGAGCGGACCAATGACGCGGAGAGGCAAGGGATGCAGTGGGTTCCCGGCCGTGCCGGCCTCGATCTCAGCCGCGGCATGGAAGTTGCTCCCGATCCAGGGCAAGGACGCGGTATCCGCGTTCGCAAGGAGGCAACATGCTCTGGACGATCATCGCGATCCTGTTCGCTTTGTGGCTCCTCGGGTTGATCGCTCACGTGGGTGGCGGGCTCATCCACCTGCTGCTGGTCGTGGCGTTGGTCGTCTTCGTCGTGAACCTTCTCACCGGCCGCCGCACCGTCGTCTAGGGCCGGGCCGAGCCGTCGGCTTCGCGTGCGGAGACGTCCGCTCCGGGCCGGAGAGGCGCGTTCGGCAACGGTCGGGAGGTTCTCATGCGGGTCACAGGGAAACGGAACGGCCCGGCCTCGGAGCGGACCCCGAGGCCAGTCCTCTTCTCGCGTCGCGTCACGCCGCTCGTCCTCGCGGTGCTGCTGACGCCAGTGCCAGCCGCGGTCGCGCAGGCGGACGATCCGCCGCCCGAGCCCACGGCGTCCCAGCCCACCGCTCCCTCGTCCGTGGACCCCGCCTCCCCGGCCGTCGACCCTGTTCCGGCTGCGGCCGCGACGCCGACGCCGGCCGCGGAGACCAAGAGCACGCCCGCGGGACCACCGCCTCCCCATACGGGCGTGAAGGCGACCCTGAAGGCGATTCCCGGTGACTTCCGGCATCTCCCTTCGCGCCATTCGCTCGCCGTCCTCGCCGGGGGCGGTGCCCTCGCCCTGGCCGCTCACCCCTTCGACAAGGACGTCAACGCCCATCTGCAGGGCAGCTCGTTCGCGAAGACCTTCTTCGCGCCGGGAAAGTTCATCGGCCAGGGGGCGACGCTGATCGGCGCCTCGTTCGCCGTCTACGGCATCGGGCGCGCCAGCGACAATCGCAACCTCTCCCATCTCGGCATGGACCTGCTGCGCTCGACCCTCGAGGACGCGGCCATCGTCTACGCGATCAAGCTCAGCGCGCGCCGGAGCCGGCCCACCGGGGAATGCTGCTCCTTCCCGTCCGGCCACGCCTCCGTCACTTTCGCCGCCGCGAGCGTGCTCTGGCGCCACCTGGGCTGGAAGGCCGCGGTGCCGACCTACACCGTCGCGTCCTACGTGGCCCTTTCGCGCCTGCACGACAACCGGCACTATCTCAGCGACGTGGTCTTCGGATCGGCGGTGGGCGTGGTGGTCGGCCACACCGTCACCATGCACACGCTGCATGGTCACGAGGACTGGGCGATCACGCCGATGCCCGTTCCCGGCGGCGGGATCGGCGTGATGGTCTCCGTGAACTAGTTCGCGGCCCCGCCCTTCTTCGGCTTCTTCGCGCCCTGTGAGATCTCGGCGTGGGATCGACGTCGGTCGTCTCCGCCGGATCCGTTTGCAGGTTGTACAGCGTGTCGACGAGGTCCCAGTAACCGGGGCGCAGGAACTTCCAGGGCCCGGAGCGTATGGAGATCGCCGCCCCGAAGTAGTACCCGAGCAGCTCGCGGGATCCGTCGACGCCGGCCCCGGGCAGGCGAGCCACCTCCCCCGCCAGCAAGGGCGTGAGGTCTGCTCCGTAGTACTTCCGCGCGGGGCTGAGCTGGCCCTTGGCCATGGCCACGATGGTCGGGAAGAGATCGAGGCTCATCACCGGCTCGCTCACCACGCGGCCGGCGGAGTAGCGGCCCGGCCACCAGGCGAGGGCGGGCACCCGAACGCCCCCTTCGTAGGGCGTGTTCTTGCCGGCCCGGAACGGCCCGGCCGACCCGGCCTCCTCGCCCTGCGAGAGCCAGGGACCGTTGTCGCTCGTGAAGAAGACCACCGTGCTCCGCTCCGCCGTACCCCGGTCGCGCACGGCCTTCATCACCTCGCCCACGCTCCAGTCCAGCTCCTCGACGACGTCCCCGTAGGCGCCGCCCGCGGAGCGGCCGCGGAACTCCGGCGCCGGCGCCAGCGGCACGTGCGGGCTGCGGTGAGCGAGATAGAGGAAGAACGGACGGTCACGCGGCGCGCTCTTGACGACCTGTACCGCCTCTTCCGTGTAGGCCTTCGTGATCAGGTCCAGCCCCGGCGGATCCTTCACCGGCGAGGATCCGCGCAGGAGCAGGAACGTCTGATCGCCGTTGCTGATGCCGAAGTAGGAATCGAAGCCGTGACGCAGGGGGAGGTAGGGGACGGTGCTTCCGAGGTGCCACTTCCCGACGGCGGCGGTCGCGTATCCGCGCTCGCGCAGCGCATCGCCCAGGGTGATCTCGTCGTCGTCGATCCCGTCCGTGATTCCCTCGGTGGGCGATCCGGAGGGGAGGTTGCCGACCAGCCCCGTGCGCGGTGGATAGAGGCCGGTGAGTAGGGCCGCGCGCGAGGGCGTGCAGAGCGCGGAGGGCACCCGGAAGTCGGTCATGCGCACGCCCTCGGCGGCGAGCCGGTCGAGGTTGGGCGTCTTGTTGAGCCTCGCGCCGTACACCCCGATGTCGCCATAGCCCATGTCGTCGGCCAGGATGATCACGACGTTCGGAGGTCCGGGCGGCGGGGTCGGAGACGGCAGGGCCACCACCGGCGGCGACGGGGGTGCGGTGGGGGAGCTTCCGCCGCAGGCGGTCGTGAGGCAGGCCAGGGCCGCGCCGAGGAAGAATGCGGTGCGTCGGGAGCTCATGAATCGAAACCCGAATCGTAGCGGATCCCGGGGCCGCTGTCTCCGGCGCGATCTTTCGCGGCGCCGCCTCCACACGCCGAGCGTCCAGGCGTTAGCTTAGGAAGAGATCGCATCAGACGCCGGAGGATCCGATGGCCCGTCCCGCTCTGCGTCGATCAGGCACTCGTTCCGCCGCCGTTTCGCCGCCCGCACGCCGAGCGCGCCGGGTCCGGCGCTCCAGCATTGCCGGCACCGGTGGCGGCCACCGCAACACCGGACGGGGAGGGCCAGGAGGCGAAGCGCGGCCGTCGCCCGGAACCTCTCCGCCGGGAACGCCCGACCTTCGTGGCGGCGCGGAGGTCACGGTCACGGCCGGACCCGCCCGGGATGCGATCGACCGGCTTCAGGCCGAGCATCGCGAGATCGCCGCGCTGCTCGCACGCGGCGCGCGGAGCATCGGGCAGCTCGCCAGCGTCCTGGTGCGCCATGCCGTGCAGGAGGAGAAGGTCTTCTATCCCGCACTGCGCGAAGTGGCCGGCCGTGGCTTCGAGCCCGTCCTCACGCACGCGATCCAGCAGCACCGCACGATCCATCGCTTGCTCGATGATCTGCATGGCCGCCCCTCCGGAGCCGGGCGCCGTCGGTGGTTCGACGAGCTCCGTGAGCGGATCGAGGAGCACATGCGTGAGGCGGAAGCCACCGTCTTCCCCGAAGCGCTCCGCCGCCTGGACCGCCCGCAGAGAGTGGCCCTCGGCGAGAGGATGGACCTCCTCGCGCAGGACCTCTGAAGCCGGACGTCGCGCCACCCCTCGCAGCGCGCCCGGAGCCGTGCTAGCCTCACGGCGGCGAGCAGCCCCCACAAAAGGCGGGCGGTCGGTATGAGTGCGGCCGGTTGGTTCTACGTCCAGGACGACAAGCGGTTGGGGCCAGTGGGCGTCGAGCACATCGTCCATCTCGTGGTCACAACGGCTCTGCCCCCGTCCGCCTTGGTCTGGCGACAGGGCCTCCGGGAGTGGACGGAAGCCGATCACGTCCCCGAGATCGCGGCCCTGCTCCCGCCGCCGCTGCCGCCCG
>QHVP01000691.1 GCA_003222295.1 Acidobacteriota bacterium
CCCCATCAGGAACTGCTGCAGGAACCAGAAACCCAGGAAGAAGACGGCGGGAATGTTCACGATCTGGGTGAAGAACCCGAGCGGGAGAAGTGTGACGACGTGCGCGTGCGGGTGGAGCGTGATGTAGGCGCCGAGGACGCCCGCGATCGCTCCCGAAGCGCCGATCGACGGGAGCCGCGAGGCGGGGCTGGCCCAGATGTGGGCGTAGGAGGCGAACCAGCCGCAGGCCAGGTAGAACACCACGTACCTGGAATGCCCGAGGCGGTCTTCGACGTTGTCGCCGAAGATCCAGAGGTAGAGCATGTTCCCGAGGATGTGGGCGAAGCCGCCGTGCAGGAACATGCTGAAGAGGAGCCGGAAGCCGAGATCGGGATTGAGCGTGTCGAGGAGCGCCTCGACGATGCTCAGCGAGTGGTCGCGGCCGGTGTAGAGGATTGGCACGACCGAAGCCTGGCCCAGGAACCGGGGGAGCTGGTCGCCCAGGCTCAGCTCGAGCAGGAAGGCGAGCACGTTCGCGCCGATGAGCGCGTAGTTCACGAAGGGCACGGTCCGCGTCTGTACGTCGTCACGCAGGGGGATCATCGGCCGAGCATCTCCGCGAGCGCCTCCCGCCAGGGACGGAGGGGCGCACCCGTCAAGTCCGCGAAGCGAGCATTCGAGAGAACGGAATAGAGCGGACGCCGCGCCGGAGCCGCGAGCTCCGCGCTCGAGATGCGATCCACCGTCGCGGGCACGTCGGCCAGCTCCAGGGCCGCCCGGGCCAGCTCGTACCAGCTGCAGGCACCCGCGTTGGTCACGTGGACGGTGCCGGTCGCCTTCCGCTCGACGAGCGTCACGAGGGCGGCGGCCAGATCGGGCGCAAAGGTGGGCGCGAAGCGCTGGTCGTCGACGACCCGGAGGGTGGCTCCCGTGCGCGCACGCTCCAGGATGCGGTCCACGAAGGAGCCTCCCTTGGCCCGGCTCCCGCCCGGCCCGAACACGCCGCTGGTGCGCAGGAGGAGCGCGGGTCCCCGCACCGCCTCGACCATCATCTCCCCCGCCCGCTTCGAGCGACCGTACGTGTTGATCGGCCGCGGCACGTCGTCTTCGACGTAGGGTCGCGACTGCGCGCCGTCGAACACGTAGTCGGTGGAGACGTGGACGAGCCGCGCGCCCACGCGCTGGGCGGCCAGCGCGAGGTTGAGGACGGCGGTGGCGTTCACCGCGAAGGCGGCTTCCGGCTCCGATTCCGCTCCATCGACCTTGTTGTACGCGGTGGCGTTGATGACGACATCCGGCCGGATGGAGTCGAGGGCCGCAGACACGGCGGCCGCGTCGGTCACGTCGAGCTGGGCGCGCGCGAGCGCGTGCGCGGACGGACCCAGCCGTGCGGCGAGGGCACGGCCGAGCTGCCCGCTCGCGCCGGTGACGAGCGCCTTCAAGCGTCGATGCGAGCGGCCAGCGAGAAGTCGCGCGCGGTCAGCCCGCCGGAGTCGTGCGTGGTCAGGGTCAGCGTGACGTGCCGGTACTCGATGAGGATGTCGGGATGATGGTCGGCCGCCTCGGCCAGGCCGGCGACCCTGTTCACGAACGCCACCGCCGACGCGAACGAGTCGAACGCATAGCGCTTGCGCAAGCGGTCGCCGTCGATCTCCCAGCCGGTCAGCGCCGCCAGGCGGGTGCGCGCGTCCTGATCAGAGAGACGCGCCATGGTCAGGCCGACGGAACCGGAGTGGACGAGGACGAGCCGGGGCGGCGGCGCGGGCGCCGCCGGCGCCGCCGGCGTGAGCGCGTGGGCCGGGCAGCGTCGTCCTCTGCCGCTGGCCTGGCCTCTCCGGCGGCCCCGGCCGGCGGCGGCTCCAGCTCCAGCCGCCGCCAGTGGGTGGCCAGCTCCTGTCCCTGTACCCCGCCGTGGATCTCCATCCAGCGCAACGCCTCCTCCAGGTATCCGCGCCCGGCCAGGAGATGCTTCACCTTCGGCAACGTGTGGACCTCGCGCAGCCGGCTCTGGGCGGCGAGGATGAGGCGCAAGCGGTCGAGGTCGCGGCGCGCGAAGGGCAGGACGAGCGCGGCGGGACCGCCGACGGCCGGCGCCTCGTCGGGTTCCTCCTCGCCCAGGGCGGCCATCTCCGCGGCCAAGTCCAGACGATCGTCGGCATCCGCGGGCTCCGTGTCACCCTCGCCGCGACGCGGCCTCCCGGCCGCGGCCGCGCGCCGCAAGGGAACGCCGAGCGGAACCAAGAGCGTGCCCATCAGGAGGGAATTGGTCAGCTCGTCCGGCGCGGCCAGGCCCGCGTTCCGGTAGTCGTCGAGGCGCGAGAGGCTGCCCAGAAGCCGTTCGCCCTGCTCGGCGATGGCCTGGTCCGCCTCGGGCAGCAGGTACGCGAGCAAGCCGGCGTCGTGAAGGAGCTGGAACGTCTGCCGGGAAGCCCCCTGGCGCAGGATCTTGTACAGCTCGTCGAGGATGCGCGCAGGGCTGCTCTTCACGATCTCGCCGCGGAGGAAGCGGATCGCTTCCAGCGTGTCGCGGTCGATCGTGAAGCCCAGGCGCGCGGCCAGCGCGACCGCGCGCAGCATGCGCACCGGGTCCTCGCGCAGGCGCACGGCCGGGTCGCCGATGGTGCGGATGAGCCGGTCGCTGAGGTCCTCGAGGCCGCCCACGTAGTCGATCACCGAGAACGTCGCGATGTCGTAGAAAAGCGCGTTCACGGTGAAGTCACGGCGGAACGCGTCCTCTTCGGAAGTCCCGAACGTGTTGTCGCGCCGGATGAGCGTGTCCCCCTCTTCGGCGAGGGCCTGGCGCCGGAACGTCGACACCTCGACGACCTTGCGTCCGAAGCGGACGTGGCAGAGCCGGAACCGCCGGCCCACCACGAAGCAGTTCCGGAACAGCTTCTTCACCTGCTGGGGGTGGGCGTCGGTGGCGATGTCGAAGTCCTTGGGCTTGCGCTCGAGCAGGAGGTCGCGTACACCTCCCCCGACCAGATAGGCCTTGAACCCGTGATTCTTGAGACGGTAGAGCACCTTCAGGGCATCCTCGTCGATGCCCTTTCGGGAGACGTTGTGCTCCGGCCGGGGCAGGATGCGGGGCATGGTCAGGCAAGCGTCCCGCCTGCAAGCGGCGGCGGGATGGTCAAGGGCGCGGCTTCAAGGCCTGGATTATGACTGGTTTTGGCCGCCCGGGCTACGCTGGGCCGTCGCGCGCCTCCCGCCTCGGATACCTCGACTGGGCGCGGGGCCTGGCCGTGCTGCTGATGATCAACACGCACGCGTTCTCCGCCTGGACGGCTGCGGAGGACCGCGCCACGCGTCTGTTTGGCGTGGCCCGCCTCTTCGGGGGCTATCCGGCCCCCCTGTTCCTGTTCGTGGCCGGCGTGTCCGCGGCCCTCGTCGCGGAGAAGGAGCGCACGAAGGGCATGGACAGCCGCGAGGTCCGCCGGCGCGCGCGGCGGCATGGCCTCACCGTTCTCGGCTACGCGTTCGTCTTCCGCCTGGCCATGCTCGCCAGCGGCGGGTTCGGACGGGCGGCCGACCTGCTGCGCGTCGACGTCCTCAACTGTATTGCCGTCTCCCTGCTCCTCGTCGCATGCGCGCTCGGCCGCCCTTCTCCCACCGGCCGCCTGGTCGCGGCGCTGGGTCTAGGCGCCGGGGTGGCGCTCCTGACCCCGCTCGCCTGGGACCCGTCCTGGTGGAGGGAATGGCCGGTGCCGCTCGCAGGCTACTTCACCGGCCGCGTGCCCGACGCCCCGTTTCCTCTCTTCCCGTGGACCGCGTTCATGGCATTGGGCGCGGCCTGCGGCCTCGTGCTCGCCCACGCCCGCGCCCGGGGAAGAGAGGCGGCTACGATCGGCCTGATGGCGGCGGCGGGGGCGGCCGCCATTCCGATTGCGCTCTGGGTCGATCGGCATGCCCCCGCGGTCTACCCCGCGTACGACTTCTGGCACACCAGCCCGTCCTACGTCGTCCTCAAGGGCGGCGTGCTCCTCGTTCTCTTCGGCCTGGCCTTCCTCCTCGACCGGGTGCCGGGCCCGAGCGCGCTGCGGCAGCTCGGGCGCACCAGCCTGCTCGTCTACTGGGCGCACCTCGAGATCGTGTACGGCAAATGGATCGCGCCCGGCCTCCGCGGCGGCTTGTCCGTCCGGGAGGCCGGCGTCGGCGTGGTCGTCCTGGTCCTGACCATGCTCGCCTTGTCGCTCGCGCGCACGCAGGCCCACGGCGGGTGGCGTCTGCGCGAAGATGAGCTGGCCAAGGCCTGAGGACGGCCGCGTCAGACGCGCCGGAGGAGCACGCGACGGCCGATCGGCGTCGCCGTGAAGCGCTCGCCCTCGGGGAACAGGTCGCCCGCTCCGAAGGGCGGCAGCGGGCGCGCGGGGTCGCGGACGAACGTCTCGCCGTCGCGCCGCAGTGCGCCGATGAAGAGCAG
>QHVP01000156.1 GCA_003222295.1 Acidobacteriota bacterium
ATATCGCCGACAAAGATCGCCGCGGACGCCTGGCGGCAAAGAACTTCAAGAACGGGTAAAGCGCGCCGGTCGGCAGGGAGGGGCGCACACAGAACGGCGACGTCTACAGGAAGGCTGCCTTGGGCCTGCCACCAGCCGATAGGCTGGGCCTTTGGACAGACCAGGTGGAGCGTCGTCTTGCGCGGGAGACGGAGGTCCAGGTGGTCCCAGTCTGAAGGAGACGACCACAGTTGCTCGCCGTCCCAGCCCCGCCGAGGGCGTATCGGCGTGCCAAAGAGGGATAGAACCTGAGACCAACTAGCGGCTCGCCGCGCGGTGCCGCGTCCGCTCCGATTTGTCAGGCGTCGTCCTCCTCACCGCCCTCTGTGCGGAACAGATGCTTGAAATACCTCTCCGGCGCATTCAGGAAGTCACGAGTAACGCGGTAGTGCTCGGTCTCGCGGTATGCAATCTCTTGGATTGAATCGCCATCGAGGCTGAGGAGACCGGCCCCCGGATAGCTGAGGATGATGGGGGAGTGCGTCGCAATAAGAAACTGGGCATGGCCGGGCGACTCGAGCTCGTGAATGATCCCCAGAAACGAAAGCTGCCGTTGCGGCGAGAGCGCGGCCTCCGGCTCATCGAGGATGTAGAGCCCCTGCTCGAATCGATTGGTGAAGAGAGACAGAAAGGACTCACCGTGGGACTGCTGGTGCAGGGATCTGCCCCCGTAGGCCCGCAGGTCGGACACCTGTTCGATGTAGGTCGCGAAATTGTAGAAGCTCTCGGCCCGCATGAAGAAGCCCTCGGCCACCTTTGGCAACCAGGACAGCCGTAGCGCCTGCGCCAGCTCCGAGCGCTCCGCGAGGTTTTCCCGATGATGATCGCGGTTGCCACCCTCCGGGTTGAACCCGCAGCACTCAGCGAGCGCTTCCAGCAGGGTGGACTTCCCGCTACCGTTTTCGCCGACGAAGAACGTCACGTTGGTCCGAAACGCGATGTCGATTCCTTGACGGAAGGCGCGGACGCTGAAGGGATACCGGGCTGGATCGACCTTCTCCGGCAGAGTCACGACGCGACGCAGGAAAGGCGCGCCCATGGTCCGTTCCCGGTGCGCGGCCATCCGCTTCATTCTCGTGCTCGCTTCGACCATTGCCAGAGGCCGGCCGTTACGCCCACTGGTAGCCGGTGTCCCATCTGGCGCGCGAGCATGCACAACTGGCCACGATGGTGGGCCTCGTGCGCCACGAAGTAGTTGAGAAAGTGCACGAGATCGGTCGGGAAGTTCTGCCACGCCGCCCGAGGAACGACGCCGCCTTGCGCAATGCCGAGTTGGAGCAATCTGATGATGCCGTCGCTACTCCGCGGCAGCCCGCGCAACAGCTCCGACGCGCGAACACGCCGCGGATCGACGGTTCGAGGCACCGCGATACCATGCCGCGCGCCCATCATCTTGATCCACATGCATCGGGCATTGTGGATGTGGGCTGCGATCATGCGCACCGTACGGCGGGGAACGCCGGGAACGGCTTTCGACCACATCGCGGGCGGCAGGTTCTCGATCAGAAACATCGTCACGCGATTGTTCGTTCGCCAAGCGGCGATCAGGGAGCGGCCGGTCTCGGGATCTGTTGGCACGTTCATTCAGGCCCTGGCGCTCTGACGACGGCGTGGTAGCCCTGCTTCGAGAGCGCCGCGGATCAGCTGCGAGAACGATGCGAGCCGCCCTTGCAACGCGCCGGCCTTGTCAGTCGCTTCCGGTTGGTCGGCCGCATCGCCCTTAGATCAGCTCGCGACCGTGCTTGGCTGCGTCACGGCCCAACGCCTTCCGCAGGAAATGCTCGAACGCTGCGACGGTCCGCTCCATCTCGGTGCCGCCGCTCTCGCCCATGATCACCAGCGAGAACCGGTCGGGAAGGCGGAGGGCCTGTGCCGCGTCTTTGAGCGACCCCTCGGGCCGGAGGAGTATCTTGACCCGGCCCTCCCACCAACGCCACGGTCCATCCTTCTTACGGTGTTCGACCCTGTAGTCGGTGAATTGGATCAGCACATCGGCATCAGCAAGGTCGCTGACTGCCCGCACGGAGTTGCTGAGCTCCGAGAGGGCGCGCTGCAAGGCCTTCGTCTGAACCTCGGTAGCCAAGACGTGGGACGGCACGAAAAGGACGCGGATCTCCTCCCCTGCCGCGGCCATCGGGTACAAGAGCATGGCCCCAATCACGCATGCGCAAGCGCTTCGGCTGGACGTTGTCGGAAGCCTCATCTCCCCTCCTCGACCAACGAGTGTCCGCGAGCACCGAGACAACTGACGAGCTTTCGTGAGCCAGTCGCCACGCCCTCACACCGCTATGCTTTCCACCGCGGGCACCCTACGTCCGCACCTTTAGTATGCGGACGAGGATAACTGAATATCCGAGGTCAGGATGAATTGCCATCCCAGAACTCGGGCAACTGTTGTTCCTGATAGAGGCCGTCAGGGCCAGAGATGAAAATCCTTGTCATCGGCGGGACCGGATTCATCGGACCGCACGTCCTCCGGGCCCTGGTGGCGGGCGGCCATCAGGTCGCGGTGTTCCATCGCGGCGCGCACGCCGTTCAACTCCCTGAAGGCGTCCAGGACATCCAGGGCGATCGGCGTCAGCTCGATGCGCACCGAGCCGATTTCGACGCGTTCGCGCCCGAGGTCGTCCTCGACGTCATCTTGAGCTCAGGCCGGCAGGCGGCGGCGCTGATGGACCTCTTCCGGGGACGGNNGTGTGGCGTCCTCCACGGATCCGAGCCGGGCGGCCTGGAGCCGCTTCCGCTCACGGAGGAGTCGCCCGTAAGGACGGTGCTGCGCACATATCCGCCCGCCAACATCAAGGCCTTGCAGTCCGTCTTCGGCTGGCTCGACGACGAGTACGACAAGATCCCCGTCGAGGGGGCCGTGCTCGGTGATCCCCACCTTTCCGGCACCGTGCTCCGCCTGCCCATGGTCTACGGGCCCGGCGATCCGCTGCACCGCTTCTTTCCGCTCCTCAAGCGCATCGACGACGGGCGGCCGGCGATCCTTTTCGCGGACGACTTCGCCGAGTGGCGAGGGTCGAAGGGCTACGTCGAGAACGTGGGGGCGGCGATCGCGCTGGCCGCGGTCAGCGAGAAGGCCGCCGGCCGCGTCTACAACGTGGCCGAGCCCGACGCCCCCACGGAGCGGGAATGGGCGGAGCGCGTCGCCGCGGCCACGGGTTGGCGGGGCCGCTTGGTGATCCTCCCGCGAAAGCGAACGCCCAAGCATTTGATCCTTCCCGGCGACACGCGACAGCACTTATCGCGAGCCGGTGGCCCCGGACGAAGCGCTTCGTCGGACGATCGAATGGGAGCGCACCCATCCGCCCGCGATCGACCCGGGAAAGTTCGACTACGCGGCGGAGGATGCGGCGCTCTCGGCGTGATGCCCAGGAAAGGTTGGACCCGAGACCGCCGGCGAGCGTAGTAGACTCCGGGTTCGTTCCTTCGGTTTCGCTTCCATGTCCTCTCTGGCTGCTTTCCACCCCGCCGTGCAGCGCTGGTTTGCCGAACGCCTCGGCGAGCCGACCGCGCCCCAGCGCGAGGGGTGGCCCCTCATACGGGAGGGGCGCAACGTCCTGATCGCGGCGCCCACGGGATCGGGCAAGACCCTGGCCGCCTTCCTCTCCGCGATCGACTCGCTCCTGCAAAAGGGAAGCGACCTGACCGACGAGACGGCCGTCCTCTACGTCTCACCGCTGCGCGCCCTGTCCAACGACGTCCAGAAGAACCTGCAGGGACCGCTGGCCGAGATCCGGGCCGCCGACGAAAGCCTGCCCGAGGTGCGCGTGGTCGTGCGCACCGGAGACACGCCTTCCAGCCAGCGCACCGCGATGGCCAAGCGGCCGCCGCACATCCTGGTGACGACGCCGGAGTCGCTGTACCTCCTCCTGACCAGCGACGGTGGGCGCCGGATGCTCGCCACCGTGCGCACGGTGATCGTGGACGAGATCCACGCGCTGGTGCGGGACAAGCGCGGGTCGCACCTGGCCCTCTCGCTGGAGCGGTTGGAGGCCCTGGCCGGACATCCCTTGCAGCGCGTCGGGCTCTCCGCGACCCAGAAGCCGCTGGAGGACGTGGCGCGATTCCTGGCCGGCACCGGACGCACGTGCGACCTCGTCGACGCGGGCACGTTCCGCGACCTCGACCTCGGCATCGAGGTCCCGCCCTCGCCGCTGGCCACCGTGTGCTCGCACGAGCAATGGGCCGAGATCTACGAGCGAATCGCGGAGCTGGTGCGCGGCCATCGCACCACGCTCGTCTTCGTGAACACGCGCAAGATGGCGGAACGCATCGCCGCCCAGCTCTCGAAGCTGCTGGGCGACGACGCGGTGGCCAGCCACCACGGCAGCCTCTCGCGCGTGCGGCGTCTCGATGCGGAAGAGCGGCTCGAGGCCGGGCGCCTGCGCGCGATCGTGGCCACGGCCTCTCTCGAGCTCGGCATCGACATCGGGGACGTGGACCTCGTGATCCAGGTCGGCGCCACCCGGTCCATCGCGACGTTCCTCCAGCGCGTCGGGCGCTCCGGTCACGCGCTCCGCAAGACCCCGAAGGGCCGGCTCTTCCCGCTCACGCTCGACGAGCTGGTCGAGGCGGCGGCGTGGGGAAGGGCGTCCTCGACCGGACCCCCGCGGCGCCGGCCGCCCTCGACATCCTCGCGCAACAGGTGGTGGCGGCCTGCGTGCCCCACGAGTGGCCGGAAGAGCAGCTCCTCGAGCTGGCGCGAAAGGCCTGGCCGTATCGCGACCTGACTAAAGAAGACCTGGACCGGGTCATCGCCGTTCACAGCCAGGGCCGGCGCGCGCTCCTCCATCGCGACGGAGTCGGCGGCCGGCTCCTCGCCACCAAGCGCGCACGGATGGCCGCGCTCCTCTCCGGGGGCGCGATCCCCGACACCGCGGACTACCAGGTCCGGCAGGAGCCGGAAGGGACCCTGGTGGGGACGGTCAACGAGGACTGGGCGATCGAATCCAACGGGGGCGACATCTTCCAGCTCTGCAACACGTCGTGGCGCATCCTGCGCGTGGAGACGGGAGTGGTGCGCGTGGCCGACGCCAAGGGCCAGCCGCCGACGCTGCCGTTCTGGCTCGGGGAGGCGCCCGGCCGTACGCGCGAGCTGGCGGCGGAGATCGCGACCCTGCGCGAGGAGGCGGGCGGCCAGGACTCGTCCGCGGCTTTCCTGCGGGCCGCCTGCGGTCCCGCCCTGCCGGAGGGAGCGGCCCTGCAGGTCGCGGAATACGTCGAGGCGGGAAGAAGGGCGCTGGGCACCGTCCCCACGCAGCAGCGGGTCGTGCTGGAGCGCTTCTTCGACGAGAGCGGCGGCATGCAGCTCGTGGTGCACGCGCCCTTCGGGTCCAAGATCAACCGCGCCTGGGGACTGGCCCTGCGCAAGAAGTTCTGCGTGGGCTTCGGCTTCGAGCTGCAGGCGGCGGCGAACGAGGAAGCGATCGTGCTCTCCCTGGGCCCGCAGCACAGCTTCGAGCTGGGCGACGTCTTCGACTACCGCTGGCGCTGGAACGCGCAGCGCTCGCTCATGCTGGAGCGCTCGCGCAACGGCAAGAAGGTCCCGGCCGCGCTCCTGCGCATGCGCGCGGACGACCTGCTCGCGGGCGCGTTCCCGCAGGTCCTGGCCTGCCCGGAGACGCTGGCCGGCGGACCGATCGAAGTGCCGATGGATCACCCGATCGTGCGCCAGACCGTCGAGGATTGCCTCACCGAAGCGATGGACGTGCACGGGTTCCTCGAGGTCATCCAGGCCCTGCAGGACGGTCGCATCGAGCGCCGGGCCGTCGACACCGTCGAGCCGTCCGCGTTCGCGCGCGGCATCCTCTCCGCCCAGCCCTACACGTTCCTGGACGACGCGCCCCTCGAGGAGCGGCGCACCCAGGCCGTGATGGCGCGGCGCACGCTCGACGCGAAGACCGCGGACACGCTCGGTGCGCTGGATCCGGACGCCATCGCGCGCGTGCGCGAGGAAGCCTGGCCGCAGCCCGCGAGCGCGGAAGAGGTGCACGAGGCCCTCCTCTGGATGGGCTACGTGACCGCCTCCGAAGGGCAGGCCTGGTCGGAGTGGCTGGACGCCCTCGCCGCGGAGGGCCGCGTCTCCCGCGAAGGCGACCGATGGTTCGCGACGGAGGCTTCGCGCGAGCCGAAAGCCGTTCTCAGGGGCCGGATGGAAGCGCTCGGCCCGATCTCCAGCGACGACCCGCTGCTCGTGCACCTCGACGCCGAAGGCGTCGTGCTGCGCGTGCGCATCGACGGGCGTGCGGCCTGGTGCGACCGCCGCCTCCTCGCGCGCATCCATCGCTACACGCTCGACCGGCTGCGCAAGGAGATCGAGCCCGTCACCGCGGCCCAGTTCCTGCATTTCCTGGCCGGCTGGCAGCACGTCGATCCCGCTCACAAGCTCGAGGGCCCGCGCGGAGTGGCCGCCGTCGTGGAGCAGCTCGCGGGGTTCGAGGCCCTCGCCCCGGCCTGGGAAGGCAGCATCCTCCCCGCGCGCGTGCGCAGCTACAAGCGCGAGTGGCTCGATCAGCTCACCCTCTCGGGCGAGGTCACCTGGGGACGGCTGTGGGGCGCGGGCCTGGCCGTGCCCCGGCGCACGCCGATCAGCCTCGTCCTGCGCCAGGACCTCGAGGCCTGGGCCGCGCTCGCCGCCACCACCGTCCGCCCGGAGCTGCGCGAGGAGGCGCGTGCCGTCCACGAAGTGCTGTCTGCGCGGGGAGCGATGTTCGCGCAGGAGCTCGCGCGGGCGGCGCGTCTGCCCGCGGTCTCGGTCGAGATCGCGCTGGCCGAGCTGGTCGCGCTGGGCCGCGCCACCTGCGATTCCTACGGCGGACTGCGCTGGCTCCTCGTGTCCGCTTCGCGCCGCCGCGCGTCGAACCTGAGCGCGGGCCGCTGGAGCGTCCTCCGGGTGGAACCGGACACGGACGCGAGCCCGGCGGACTTCGTGGCCCGGCAGCTCCTGCGCCGCACGGGCGTGGTCTTCCGGAAGACGGTGGTCCGCGAGCGCCTGCCCGTGCCGTGGCGCGACGTCGTGCGCGCCTGCCGCCAGATGGAGGCGCGCGGCGACATCCGCGGGGGCCGCTTCGTGGCCGGCTTCGACGGCGAGCAGTACGCCCTCCCGGACGCGGTCACGCAGCTCAGAGCCGTGCGCCGGCGGGGTCTCGTTCCTCCGCCCACCCATCTCGCCATCCGGCCGGGTGATCCGCTCGACCTTCCCCTGACTCCTGCGCCTCCGCCTCGGGTGGCCGTGGAGCCTCTCGTCCCCGCCGTCTTTCAGTCCGCGACCTGGTAGCGGCCGGCCGGCGCGCGGCCGCGGGCGCCGGTGGTGCGTGCGCGTGGACGCTTGCTCTTTCGACTAGACTCTTCCCCATCTGATCTTGGGGGGTGCGGATGAAGAAAGCAGCCATTCGGGCCGCCCTGTGCGCGGCCCTGCTCGGTACGCCCGCGGCGACGGCGCTCGCGCAAGCGCCCGCCCCGGCCAAGCCGGTCGCCACGAATACCTCGAATTGGGGCGAGGGTGTGCTCGTCGACCTCATGTCCGTCGAGCGCAAAGGCAGCATCCTGACCGTCAAGTGGGCGGTGCGGAACACGGGGAGCAAACGCGTGGACCCGAAGTTCGGCCTGGTCGGCCGCGACCAGTCGACCTACGCCGTCGACGAGGACAGTGGAACGAAGTACTACGTCCTCACGGACAAGGAGAAGCACGCGCTGGCCTCGGAGCACACGTACCTGGGCGCCGATACGTATGGGATCGGGGACAACGTCGAGCCGGGAGCGACCGCGCGCTACTGGATGAAGCTGCCCGCGCCTCCGCCGGCGGTGAAGGCCATCAGCATCTTCTTCACCAAGGTGGAGCCTTTCGAGTCGGTCGCCATCACGGACAAATAGCATGCGCGACAGGTTCGCGCTGGTGACGGCCGCGGCCGTCCTGGCCGCCTGCGGGTGGCTGGGCCGGAAGGAGGAGAACCGCGGGACATCCGAGGGCTCCGGGGTCCAGGGCTCGGGCCGCGTGGCGCCGGTCGCGTCGCCCCTGCCGGCCGGGGGAGTCGCCGCCACCGGCACCGCGGACGCGCCGTGGGTCGATCCGGAACCGCCGGGCGCGCAGGAGATCGCGGAGCAGGTCGTGTCCGCCCCATGGAACCAGGACAAGGTCACGCAGCTCACCATGAGCATCACCACGCTCGTGGACACGAAGACCGGTCTGCAGGGATTCCGGTCCGCGGTCGCGCCCGCAGCGACCACGCTCGACCAGCGGCTCACGCGCCTGGGCGCGGAGGTCACGGGCACCGAAGTCACCATCCGGCTGCCCGGCTCGGTGCTGTTCGACTTCGACTCCGCGCAGATCCGTCCCGACGCGGAGCGGACACTGGCCGAGGTCGCGGAGGTCATCCGGGGTTACCCCAAGCGGCCCGTGCGCATCGAGGGTCACACCGACTCCGTGGCCTCGGACGACTACAACCAGAAGCTCTCGGAGCGGCGGGCCGCGTCGGTGCGGGCCTGGCTCGTGGCAAAGGACGTGGAAGGGTCGCGGCTGGCCCCCCACGGCTTCGGCGAGACCAGGCCGGTGGCGGACAACGGAACGGCCGAGGGCCGGCAGCGGAACCGGCGCGTCGAAGTGATCATCGAGAAGGGCCGCTGAGCGATGCTAAGCTCTTCTCATGCAGGAACGGCGCCTCAAGTCCAGCCGCCGCCGTAACCCGGCGACCGCGGCCGACCTCGTCGAGGCCATGACGGCGCCCGGGCGCCGGGGATTGCCCCGGCGCGTGCCCCCGGCGCTCCTGGCCGCCATCACGGGAACGATCGCGGAGGTCGCCGCCACCGCCGGTCCCGTGGTCGAGGCGGCCGCGGACGCGGCCCGTGGCGACGACCCGGCGCGGCAGCACGAGCGCCTGGGCGTTGCCCTGCGCAACCTGGAGGCGGCGATGATCCAGGCCTCCATCGCGATACGCGCCGTCCTCGACGACCTGGAGCACGCCAAGCGGCGGCTTCCGCCTCGCCACAAGTAGGGTCGGGCTCGCGCCGACATGCAGGCCATGCTCCAGGCGGCGCCCGCGCTGAAGAGCTGCTCGCCGCGGGTGGACTCCACGGTGCGGATCATCCACGGGAACCGGAGGCGGTGGTCCTGTGCCTGGGCGGATGCGCGCTGGGCGTCCTGGCCGGCGAGGCCCTTCGTCACGAGTGAGTGATGCTAGACTCGCGCCTCGAGCATCCCCTCCATGCCCAAGGTCCTCATCATCTCTGCCTTCGACCTGCGCGCCGACCTGGGGAACACCGTCCTCTGGCGTAGCGACATCGAGCGGGACTTCGCGCCCGACGTCGACCGCGCGATGGAGGTCATGCGCACGCAGGTCCCGAACCTCGTCGTGATCGATGCCGCGCCCCCCGACGCGCCGGGAGCGATCCGCCGGCTGCGCGAGGACCCCGATACGCGGCCGGCCGCCATCGCGGCCGTGAGCCGGCACCCTTTCCTGGCCGATGCGGACGTCCTGCGCGCGGCGGGGGCCAACGTGGTGATCCCGCTCCAGGCGGACGCGACTCTATGGGACGCCCGACTCGACGAGCTCCTGAAAGTGCCCCGACGGCGCGACGCACGCATCCCCGTCCGACTCGAGACCTGGTCACGAGTCTCCGAGGAGGGGGACGTCGTCGAGGGCAACGCCCTCAACATCAGCGTCAACGGGCTGCTCTTCGAATCGCCGATCCCGCTCGAGGTGGGCACCAAGCTCGACCTCCGCTTCCGCCTGCCCACCCACGAAGGAGAGCTGCAGGCCCTGGGCGAGGTGGTGCGACAGGAAGGGCGGCCGCGGAGCGGCATCCGGTTCCTGGTCCTGCGCGGGGAAGCGCGGGAGGCGATCCGGTCCTTCGTCGAATCGGGCGCGGCGGCGGGGTCGCGGCCCGGCATCTCGATGCACTCGAGCGCCCTCTCCTCGGAAGGGACACAGTGGGAAGCCGCGTTGCGCGAAAGCGAGGCCCTCAAGGCGGCCATGCTGGAGTCGGCGCCGGACGCCGTCCTCATCATGAACCACGAGGGCCGGATCGTGGAGGTGAACCGGGCGGCGGAGCGGACGCTCGGCTACAGCCGCGCGCAGATGACGGGCAAGACCATCGCGGAGACCTTCGCCCCGCCCTCGGACGAGCATCCTCGGCGCCGCGCCCTGGCCCGCCACCTCGCCACCGGCGGCGGTCCCCTCCTCGGCCAGCGCATGGAGATCACGGCCCGCCGCGCCGACGGCACGGACATCCCGGCCGAGATCACCGTCACGCGCACGCACGTGAAGGGCAAGGCGTTCTTCACCGCCCAGCTCCGTGACATCACGAACGCCAAGCGGGCGGAGCGCCTGCAGGCCGCCCTCTATCGCATCTCCGACGCCTCCGCGGCCATCGAGGACATGGAAGGCCTGTACGTCGCGATCCACCGCATCGTCGGCGAGTTCATGTACGCGCGGAACTTCTACATCGCCATCCGCAACGAGAAGGAAGCGACGGTGAGCTTCCCGTACTTCGTGGACGAGGCGGACGCCGCGCCGCCCGAGGCCAAGGAAGCCAAGACCTTGACCGACTACGTCCTGCGCACGGGGGAGCCGCTCCTGGCCTCGCCGGCCGTCTTCTCGGACATGGTGGAGCGCGGGGAAGTCGAGATGGTGGGCAGCCCGTCCGTGGACTGGCTGGGCGTGCCCCTCAAGACCCAGGGCCGCTCCTTCGGGGTGCTGGCCGTGCAGAGCTACGACCCGGCCGTGCGCTTCGCGGAGACGGACAAGTCTCGCACCAGATCGCCTCCGCGCTCGAGCGCAAGACGGCCGAGGCCCGCATCGAGCACCTGGCCTATCACGACACCCTCACCGGGCTGCCCAACCGGCGTCTCCTGCTGGACCGGCTGGAGCTGGCGGTGGCGCAGGCCCGGCGCGACAAGAGCCAGATCGCGGTCCTCTTCCTGGACCTCGACCGCTTCAAGGTCATCAACGATTCGCTCGGCCACACCATCGGGGACGAGGTGCTGCAGGGGGTGGCCGTCCGCCTCAAGTCCCAGACGCGCAAGGGCGACACCGTGGCCCGCGTCGGCGGCGACGAGTTCACGGTGGTGATTCGCAACGTGCACCATCCGGTGGACACGGCGAAGGTCGCGGAGCTCATCCAGGCCGCGCTGCGCGAGCCGCTGATGGCGGGGGGGCGCGAGATCTTCGTCACCGGCTCCATCGGCATCAGCATCTACCCCAACGACGGCACCGACGTCGAGACGCTCCTCAGGAACTCGGACACGGCCCTGCATCGGGCCAAGGAGCAGGGTCTCGACAGCTTCCGTTTGTTCGCGGCCTCCATGAACGCGGAGGCCGTCCAGCGCCTCCGCCTCGAGAGCGAGCTGCGGCGCGCGCTGGCCCGGGACGAGCTGTTCGTCCACTACCAGCCGGTCGTGGACCTGGCTACGGGCGAGATCCAGGGGATGGAGGCGCTCCTCCGATGGCGTAACGCCGAGCACGGCCTGGTGGCGCCGTCGGAGTTCGTGCCCATCGCGGAGAGGACCGGCCTCCTGTCCACCATCGGCCCCTTCGTGCTCAAGAAAGCGTGCGCGCAGGCCAAGGCCTGGCAGCGCGAAGGGAATCGGGTCAGTGTCGCCGTCAACATCTCGCCGCGCCAGCTCCATCACGTCGACCTCGTCCGCCACGTGGTGGAGGCCCTGGACGGGGCGGGGTTGGAGGCCTCGCTCCTGGAGCTCGAGATCACCGAGAGCAGCGCCATGCAGAACCCGGAAGCGACCATCCAGACCCTCAACGCGCTGAAGTCCCTGGGCGTCCGCGTCTCCATCGACGACTTCGGGATGGGCTACTCCTCGCTGAGCCAGCTCCAGCGCCTGCCCATCGACACCCTCAAGATCGACCGCTCGTTCGTGCGCGACATCAGCACCGATCCCGGGGACGCCGCCATCGCGACCGCGGTGATCACGCTCGCCCACTCGCTGCGACTGAAGGTCGTGGCCGAAGGCGTGGAGACGCAGGAGCAGCTCGCGTTCCTGGCCGCCCACAACTGCGATCGCGTGCAGGGCTTCCTGCTCAGCGTTCCTGTCGCGGACGATCGTTGCGCCGAGCTGTTGGCGAGCCACCGGCCCGGTCCCTGGCGCTCGGGTAGGGGAGGAGTCGGCTAGCTCAGTCCGGCCAGACCAGGGCGTCCTGTCGGATGTTCCAGCGCTGTGTCGTTCCGTCCGGAAGGCGTAGCTCCACCCAGGCCTGGAAGAGATCGGTGGTCATCACCTCGAGCGCGGGCCGGGTCAGGGCCGCGTCGCGCGGAGCGGCCACGCCGAGCTCGTCCAGCGTCTTCGCCCAGCGCTTGTGGGCCTCCCGTTAGGCGCGCTGCCCATAATAGACCTCGTGCAGCCACCGGCGCGCGGGCAGCGTGGCGTCGGGTTGGAAGGATGTCCTGGAAGATGACGGCGTCGTGGCGGGTCAGCGTCGCCCAGAGGTGGGGCTCGGCCGTCTCCGCGCCGACGTAGAAATATTCGTCGTCCCAGAGCATCTTCGCGCGCGTGCGGAGCGCGGGACGCGGTCGGGCGTCCCCTTCGACGTCGACGAAGTCGGCCGTCCAGGGGACGTCACGCCACGCCAGGTCATCGAGGCGCCCGTCGATCTGCAGCGGCACGGAGGCGCGCGGACAAACGTAGCCAAGGGGGGTCGGCGCCGACGGGGCAGCTGGCGGAGCTGGTGCGGGGGGCGCCCCGACGGTCACGGCGATCGCGCACACACCGGCCGCCAGCGCACGCCGGGAAGGGTTCACGCAGTGGACTCGTACGCCCTGGACCTTTCACCCGTCCCGGGACGGGTGAATTCAACAGCGCAACGATAAACTGCTTCGGCCTCGCGCACCTGGTCGCCACCTTCGCAACGCTTGCCCGGACCGTAGAACAGCTCGGCCTCGTACCGGTTGTGGACGCCACACCGGAGTTGGATGTTGTGGGCCGTCGGTTTGCCACCCGCACCATAGGGCTCCACGTGGTGAAACTCCAGGAATCGCCTCGACCCACACCGCCGGCCGCTCGGAGAGACGAAGGCGCAACTCCCACGGTCCTTGACGAAAACCGTCCGCTTCACGTCTGCCGGAATGTTTCGCGAGTCGTCCGACTGTCCACGGTTCGGCCGTGGCCGCTCGGTGACGGCGAACTTCCTCTTGACCAGCTCTTGCACGAGCACGTCGAGGGCGCGGTCGAAGACTTGAGCAAGATCGCCGCTGGGGACGGCATGCCCCAGGAGATCCTGCGCGAGCCGGAGCTTCTCGCAGGTCTCTGCGCTCGCGGTGAAGCGGATCTCGTAGCGTTCGGGGGCCAGGGATCGCACGACGGGTCGCGGCGCCGCTGAGAGGGCCGGCGCCGATGCGGTCGGGCTGCTGGAGGCCCGCGACGGCGAGCCGCTGTCCATACGCGATTGACTCTCGGCGAGAGCGGGGGCCGGCGCGGGTGGCTCTTGAGCAGCCACCGGCCCCGCGCCGGAACCGGAGACCCTCCGCACTGAAGCGCGGACGTCCGATTCCGGGAAGTGCCGGGCCAGAAGCTCTTCCACTTGACGCTTGCTCTTTCCCGAAGCCTCGGCGAGGAGCGCCTCGTGGTTCTCATCGGTGAGTCGCTTGGCCAGAAGGCGCGCCGTCGTCGGGCTGAGCGTTCCCGTCTCGAGCATGTCGAGGACAATCGGATACTTTCGGACCATTCGCGCCGCTTCGATCCGGTTGCAGGTGGCGTCTTCCGACAGCCGAAGGACTTCCATGCAATACGCCCACGTTGATTGGAAGCCCAGGCCCGCATAGAGACCGCGCGAATCAAACTCCGCGAGATGGACGATCAGGGCCACCGTCGCCTCGCGCTCGGTATGGGCGAGGTCGGTCAGGACGGAGACGTTATTGAGCGTGGAAGCGTGTGTGATCTTCATGCCATTTTCTACCACGGCCATTTCAGAGGCCCCGGAATGGCTCTCACATGCATTCAGTCGGTGCTGGACTCTGTCGCTGCCGTCCGCGCCTGGAAACTGCGCTGTTTCGATTGCAGTGGCCTGAGAAGCGTATCGTGAGCGATCTCTCTTCGCCGCTCGAGACACGTTCCAAAAACGTGTCAAGTGATTGTTACGAGATGCCGCCTTTCTTCTACGGATGGACGGGCGAGACCACAATGAGCGCGGCGTTGCTCTAGGCGTCTCCGTTTACCGACCTCACACCGCGAGGGGCGGCAAGGATCCTTCAGTCCCCGCCCGAGCCCTTGAAGTGGTCCTCCTCGTCGGCGAAGAGCACGTTGAAGCTGGAGGGTGCCGTAGCAGCCGCTGATGTAGGACTGCAGCCGCACCTTCGCGTCCTCGGGCAGGTCGGACGCGTTGACCTGCTGCTCGAGGGTGCGCAGGCGGTTGCGGACCATTACGATCTTGTGGAAGAAGCTGTCGATCGGCCACTTCTTTTCCTGCAGGCCGGGCTTGCCCGGCCGCAGCACCAGCTCGCCGCCGCGCCACTTGTCCGCGGGCACGACCGCGGTCAGTCCCAGCTCCTCCCTCAGCACGCGCCGCAGCAACCGCGCGAGGTCGTCTCCGCCGTCGGCCGGGCTCATTCGGGGTGCCGTCCTTTCGCGCTCGGGCACGGGCGGGAGGGCCGGGGGAGCGGACCGCGGCCCGGGAGGAATGGGGGCCGCCGGCCGCGCACCGGCCTCGCCGCCCCCGCGATAGTTGTGCTCGCTGCGGCAGAAGTCGCACATGACGCG
>QHVP01000690.1 GCA_003222295.1 Acidobacteriota bacterium
GACCCGCCCTCGAACGACCTCCTCCCGAGCCTGCTGACGCTTTCGGATGTGATGGGCACCGGCTGGTTCGCCGCCGAGGCGGCCAACGTGCAGCCGGGATCGACGGCCGTGGTGGTGGGCGACGGCGCGGTCGGCCTGCTCGGCGTCCTCTCCGCGAAACAGATGGGCGCGGAGCGGATCATTGCCATGAGCCGTCACCCCTCGCGGCAGAAGCTCGCCCGCGAGTTCGGCGCCACCGACATCGTCGCCGAACGTGGCGACGAAGGAGTGGCCAGGATCAAGCAGCTGACCAAGGGCATCGGAGCGGACTCCGTGCTCGAGTGCGTCGGCACCCAGGACGCGATGATGCAGGCGATCCGTGCCACGCGCCCCGGAGGGTCGGTGGGATACGTGGGCGTCCCCCACGGCGTCGCCCTTGTGGGGCAGGAGCTTTTCTTCGCCCACGTCCGCCTCCACGGCGGCCCCGCGCCCGTCCGCCGGTACCTGCCGCACCTCATCGACCTGGTATGGAAGGGGACCATCAATCCCGGCAAGGTCTTCGACCTGACGCTCCCCCTCGACCAGGTCGCGGAGGCGTACCGCGCGATGGACGAACGCCGCGCGATCAAGGCGTTGCTCCGTCCGTGAGACACGCCTTCCCCATCCTCCTATTGCCCTTTGCCGGCCTGATCGCGTCGCCTTTCGCGGACGCGGGCGGTGCTCGGCGTTCGGCTCGATCGACAGCCGGTCAGCAGGTGACGAGCATGAAGATCCGGATCAATGTCGAAGGCCGCTCGGTCGAAGGCACCCTCGCCGACGACGCGCCGGCCAGGGACTTTGCCTCCCTCCTCCCACTGGAGCTGACGCTTACCGACTACGGGGCCACGGAGAAGATCAGCGACCTGCCCCGGAAGCTCTCGACGCAGGGAGCGCCGGCCGGTGTCGATCCTGGCTCGGGAGACATCGCCTACTACGCGCCCTGGGGCAACCTCGCCATCTTCATCAAGGACTTCGGCTACTCGCGTGGGCTCGTGAAACTAGGGCGGATCGAGTCCGGACTAGAAATGCTCCAACGGCCGGGCGCCCTGCGCGTGAAGGTGGAGCTCGTCAAGTGACCGCCTGGACGAAGGAGGAACTCCGAAGGATCGCCAAATCGGACGACCTCCACATCGCGCCCTTCCGTGAGGATGGCGTCACGTATGGAACTCCGACCTGGATCTGGTCCGTCGTGGTCGACGACGCGATGTACGTGCGCCCATACAACGGAGCGGCCTCCCGCTGGTACCAGGCGGCGCTGCGTCAGAAGGCGGGCCGGATTACTGCGGCGGGCATGACGAAGGAAGTCGCGTTCGAACCGGTCGACGGCGTCATCAACGACCGCATCGACGATTCATACCGCGCGAAGTACGGGCGGAGTCCGTACCTCCGCGCGATGCTCGCCGCCGGACCGCGGTCGTCCACGATCCGGGCCGTGCCGCGGGACTGAGGAGGCGAGAGATGCTAGCGCGACGGATCCGGAACTCACTGGCGGTCATCGGGACGCTGTTGCCGTTCGCGGCGTTCGCGGAAGGTCAACCGCGCAAGACCGTCGCCGTCGGCAACACGGAGGGGAGACAGAACATGTCCATCGAGCAGCACGCCCAGGGTACCGCCGCCGCGACCGTCAGGATGTCAGACGCCACGGCTCGTGTGGCCCCCGCTCTCGAGAGGTACTCCGAGCGCGTGCTGGGCGAACTCTGGCGAAGGCCGGGGCTTTCGCCGCGCGACCGCAGCATCGTCACCATCGCCGTCGTGATCGCGCGGAACCAGACGATCGAGATGCCCGGCCAGTTCCGGCGCGCTCTCGACAATGGCCTGAAGCCGAGCGAACTCTCGGAGATCATCACGCACCTCGCCTTCTATTCGGGCTGGGCCAACGCCATGTCGGCGGTCACGGCGGCGGACGCGATGTTCGTCGAGCGGAAGATCGGTACCGATCAATTGCCCGCGGCAGACGCGACGCTCCTTCCTCTCGATCAGACGGCCGAGGCGCAGC
>QHVP01000152.1:0-3409 GCA_003222295.1 Acidobacteriota bacterium
CGACCGCGGACTTCGTTCAGGCCGATCTTCGATGTCCGCCGTTTGCGGCGGAGTCGTTCGACCTCGTCTACAGCTTCGGGGTCGTCCATCATGTGGCCGACCCGGCGGCGGCCGTGAAATCCCTGGCCACGCTCGTCAAACCCGGGGGGACCCTCCGCTTGTACGTCTACCGCTCGCTGGCCGACGAGCCGCTCGCGCGTCGCGCGCTGCTCGGGATGGTGACCGCCCTCCGCTCGGTGACCACCCGCCTGCCGCCCGACGCGTTGCATGCGTTCTCCTGGATGGTCTCGGCGATCGCGACCGCGGCCTTCCTCGTTCCCCGCCGCGCGCTCCGGCGATCGCGCGTCGGCGATCGGGCCACGCGCGGGCTGCCCCTCGTCCAGTACGCGGACGTGCCGTTCCGGATGCTGGTGGCGGAGCAGTTCGATCGGTTTGGCGCACCGCTTGAAGGCCGGTATCGCCGGGAGGAAGTCGAAGGCTGGCTGCGCGGCGCGGGGCTCGAGATCGTCGCGATCCTCCCGGATCTCGGCTGGCGCGCGATCGCCCGCAAGCCGTCGTCGCGGACGCCGTGACCGAGGGGCGCCGCTTGCGCCGGCGGGTCCTCGCCGGAGGCGCGGCCGCGCTCGCGCTGCTCGGCCTGCTCGGGATTCTCGCCCGCGACGAGGCCGCGCGCTTCCTGATCGTCCACGACCCGCCGGGGCCGTCCGATGCCATCGTGGTGATGGCGGGCGACCCCGACTACGAGCGCACGACGGCCGCGGTGGCCCTGATGCGATCCGAGAACGTCGCGACGCTGATCCTGACCGGCGGCGAGCCGGGCCCCGGGGACAGCGCGAAAAGCCTGCGCGCCAAGGCCCTCGAGCTCGGCGTTCCGGAGCCGCGGATCCGCGTGGAGACGACCTCGCACACCACGCGCGAGGCCGTCCTCGCGGTCGCGCCGATCCTCCAGTCCCTCGAGGCGCGAACGGTGACGGTCGTGACTTCCCCGTACCACCAGCGCCGCGCCACCGCCGCGGCTCGGCGGGCCTGGCCCGGCGTCATCGTCCTGTCTCATCCGGCATCGCCTTCGGCGTGGGGCCCGCAGCGATGGTGGAGCACGGCCTGGAGCCGACGGGCGGTCGTGACGGAGTACGCGAAGCTCCTCTATTACCGGGCCCGGGGTTGGCTCTGAATGTTAGGGATGCCGACCTCAGGTATTGGTTGAGGTCTCGAGCGTAAACCGCTGACTCCAGGGGAAGTTTGTTTGACGTTGGCCCCTCTGGCCTGTAGACTCTCATGGGCTCACCGCGTCTCATGGTTCAAGAGTGCCGCGCGCCGAGTCCAGGGACCACGAGGGTCGTTCGCCTGTTCTCACGTCTGAACATCGGAGGCCCATCGGTTCACGTCATCCTCCTGACGGCCGGCCTTCGTGAGAAGGGATACGAGACGCGCCTCATCGTCGGTCGCGAGGCGCCTTCGGAAGGCAATCTTTTGGACCTGGCCCGGCAGAAGGGTATCGAAGTGGAGCAGCTCGAGGGCCTCGGGCGTGAGATCCGACCCCTCGCGGATCTCGCGACCCTGTGGCAGCTCTACCGCGCCATCCGGCAATCCCGCCCTGCCATCGTCCACACGCACACCGCGAAGGCCGGTGTCCTCGGGCGGATCGCCGCGCGCCTGGCGGGCGTGCCCATCGTCGTGCACACGTATCACGGCCACGTCCTGCGGGGCTATTTCGGTCCGTTGAAGACCGCCTTCTTCCGGCGGCTGGAAACGGCCCTCAATCGCCTGACGGACGTCGCCATCACCGTTTCCGACGCTCTCCGCGACGACCTCGCGGCGATGGGAGTCGCGCCGCGCGACAAGATACGCGTCGTTCCCCTGGGCCTGGATCTCGGCCGCTTCGCCCGGCCGCCGGCGCGGGGGGCACTGCGCTCCCTCTGCGGCGCGGGCGACGGCGATGCGCTGATCGGGGTCGTCGGCCGACTGGTCCCGATCAAGGACATCGCCGGCTTCCTCGAGGCCGCTTCCCGGGTGAGCCGGACGTCGTCGCGCGCGCGCTTCGCCATCGTCGGCGACGGCGAGCTGCGCGCGTCGCTCGAACAGAAGGCCGCGGACCTGGGGCTGGCTCCCCGCGTGACTTTCCTCGGCTGGAGGACCGACCTCGAAGCCGTGTACGCCGATCTCGACGTCGTCGTGAACTGCTCGCGCAACGAAGGCACTCCGGTGGCTCTCATCGAAGCCATGGCCGCCAGCCGCCCGGTCGTGGCCACCGCCGTCGGGGGGACCGCGGACCTGCTCGGAAACGGAGAGCGAGGACGCCTGGTCCCTGCCGGCGAGCCGGCCGCCCTCGCCGATGCCATCCTCGAGACGCTCGATCGGCACGAGGACAGCGCACGCCGCGCCCGCGCGGCCCGCGATTACGTCCTCGCCCATCATTCCGCCGAGCGGCTGCTGCGGGACATCGATGCGCTCTACCGCGAGCTTCTTCCGCGCGTCGCCGCGCCGGCATGACATCCGATCCGGCGCTTCTGGCCATCCTCGTCTTCATCGTGGCGGCCACGACCTCCGCCGCCGCCGTATGGCCCACGCGCGTCCTGGCCTTCCGCTACGGAATGATCGACGACCCGGGACATCGCAAGGACCATTCGGTGCCGATGGCGCGCGCGGGGGGGGTGGCCGTGTACGGGTCGGTCATCCTCGTCGTCGCCGCCGGCTACGCGATGACTCCGCACCTGCACGAGATGCCCTGGATCCGCTCGATCCTGCCCACCTCGAGCGTCGTCCTGCGGGACTCGTACCGGGTCGGCGGCAAGCTGTGGGCCATCATCGCGGGATCGACGCTCGCTTTCGCCGTCGGGTTCGCCGATGACGTCTCGAGAGGGCGATTCCCCGTCTGGGCCAAGCTGGGTGGGCAGCTCCTGGGCGCGATCGTCCTCATCGCGGCGGGGGTGACCACGTCGTTCCTGCCCTTCCAATGGATGAACGTGGGGGTCACGCTCCTCTGGATGGTCGGGATGACCAACGCCTTCAACCTCCTCGACAACATGGACGGCCTCTCCGCGGGCGTCGCCTTCGTGGCCGCGCTCGTCCTCTTGATCAACGCCTGGTCGCTCGACGAGATCTTCATCAGCCTCATCCTCGTCGCCTTCATGGGAAGCCTGCTCGGGTTCCTCGTCTTCAACGTCCATCCCGCGCGGATCTTCCTCGGCGATTGCGGCAGCCTCTTCATCGGCTACCTCATGGGCTCCCTCACCCTTCTCGAGCGGTACGTGACTCACGCGTCGGGCCTGCTCTTCCCGATCCTCATGCCCGTCCTCGTCCTGGCCGTTCCGCTCGTCGACACCGCGACCGTCATGTACATCCGCCTGCGCGAGCGCCGGCCCATCTACGTCGGCGACAATCGCCACCTGTCGCATCGCCTGGTCTCCCT
>QHVP01000152.1:3691-12159 GCA_003222295.1 Acidobacteriota bacterium
CCGACCCCCGCCCGCGTGGAGCGCAGCGGCCGCGATCTCCTCCTCGTGCTTCCGGGCGCGCATCCTCGGCCGGGCCTCCTCCTCCCCTTTCCCAACGCAGGTGTCGCCGAGCTCACGCTCAAGGACAGCCGCGAGGGAGCGCGGATTCGTATCCGTCTCGACAAGCCGCTGGACTACGAGCTGCGCCAGGAGCCAGGACTCATGAGCGTCACGATCGTGCCCTGGGCGCCCGTGCGTGATCTCAGCGCCAAGGTCCTTTGGCCCACGGCGGCAGGCCGGCCCGAAGCGGCATCGCCGGCCGCGCCGCCTCCCGTGGAGCACGAGGCCAGGCCGGCCGCGCCGCCCCCCGCGGAGCGCGAAGCAGCGCCGACCGCCGAGCCGCCCGTGGCGCACGAGGCGGCGCCGGCGGCCGAACGTGCCGTGGAGCCCGAGGTCACGCCGGCCGCGCCGCTCCCCTTGGAACGCGAGGCCGCGCCGGCCGCGCAGCCCCCAGTGGCGGCCGAGGCCGCAGCGACCGCGGAGCCCCCCGTGCGGCACGAGGCCACGCCGGCTGCGCCGCCCGCCGTGCCGCGCGAGGGCCAATTGGGATCCGCCGCCGGGGACGTCCGTGATCTGTACGCCAAGATCCTTCCTCCCCCGGCGGGGGTCGGGCCCGAGGAGGCCGCGCCGGCGGAGGGAGGCGCCGCAGAAACCGTCGTGCAGCGCGAGGGGTTCCAATTCGGGCCCGTGCGCCTGCTGCCGACGCTCGTCACGAGCTACATCGACGCCGATACGGCGCTGCTCGACACTCCGCAACCGGTGCGCGACCGTTACTTCCAGATCGAGCCGCGGCTGACGTTTGATCTCGGGGCGGCCGTTCCGGGCGGACGCAAGGTGGAGCTCACCTACAATCCGCGATTCCGTACGAGCACCGCTTTCCCGGAGCTGCGCCATGCGACGCATCTGGCCACCCTTTCCCTCGAAGCACCGGTGGGCGGCCGGTTCACGGTTCGGGCTCTGCACCACTACGCGCGAGGCCTCATCGAAACGACGGAGGTCGATCCCGGACGGGAGTATTTCTTCCGGCTGAGCCCATTCACGCGCCAGCAGACCCTGGCCGGAGTGGCGGTGAGTTCCGGTGGTCGTTTCAGCTTCGATGTGCTCGGAAGCCGTGATTCCGTGCACCTCAGCGACAACGCTGGCTTCTTCGACCATCGTACGGACCTCGTTGCGTCGAGCCTGATCTACGAGCTGGGTCCGGCTTCGCACGCGCTCCTCCGGTACGCATGGGATCACATCCCCCCCTCCGCCCAGCGGGCGATCATCGAATCACGCGCTTCGACCGTGTCGCTCGAGGTCAAGGGAGAGCTCATCCCACTCGTTCGCGGGGACCTGATGGTGGGCTACCGGCATCTTTCCGCGCCCCGAGGCGGCACCGGGGGCACGCAGTTCGACGGCACCGTCGTCGCGGCGAGCCTGCGGAAGGAGTTCACCCCGTCGGCCTCGGTCAGCCTGATTGGCTTCCGCGACACGTATCCTTCGGGATTCGAGGAAAACGCCTTCTACGTCGCGACGAGCGCTGGCCTCGAAGCGGACCTCGGCTTGCCGCTGTCGCTGGTGTTCCACGGCACCGTGGGGTGGCAGCGCAACGGTTACCGGGTCCCTGCCGCCGGACTCGCCGTGCCCCGGCGAGACGAGCTCATCGGGTGGTCGGCCGGCGTCGGCCGGTCATTGACGAGGTGGAGCTTTTTGCGAGGCGACTACCGCCAGGACCGGCGTGATTCGAACCTGCCCGCGTTCGACACGAACGGGCACGTGTTCATCGTCCAGCTCGGCCTCGGGTATCTCGGCCCCGCGCCCGTCGGGGGGGTTCCCCGTTGACGTTGGCCCTCTGGCGTCTCGGCACGCTCGCCGGCCTCGTCGCCCTCGTCGCGTCCCAGGCGAGCGCGCCCGCGCCGCCACCAGCGCCCCCAGCGGCGACCGAACCAGCGCCCGCGCCCTCCGCGTCGGCGTCGCCTTCGCCCGCGCCGAACCCGGATCGCAACGATTACCGGGTCGGTCCCGGAGACGTCCTGGAGATCACGGTGCTCGGCAATGCCGACCTCTCGCGCAGCGTCACCGTCCAGCCGAGCGGAAGCATCACCTTCCCGCTGCTCAACGAGGTGAGCGTCGCCGGCCTGACCGTCAGCGAGGTCCAGCGGAAGATGGTGACGCTGCTGCAGAAGGATTTCCTCGTCGATCCGCACGTGGAGGTCAAGGTCAAGGAGTTCCTGAGCCAGTTCGTGGTCGTGATCGGCGAGCTCAACACGCCGGGCCGCAAGGTCCTGCGGGAGGGCAGCCGCCTCGTCGACGTCCTCGTCGAATCCGGCGGCTTCACGCCGCGCGCCTCCGGCGAGATCGTGATCACCCGCACCGAGGGGTCCTTCGAAGGCGGAGCCAAGGCCGTGCGCATGCGGCTGGGGGGTGCCTTCAGCGCGCAGGACTACGTCGGGCTGGAACTGCCGCTCCACAACGGGGACATCATTACGGCCTCCGCGCGCCAGTATGTTACCGTTGAGGGAGAGGTCCAGCGCCCGGGGCGATATGCCATCGAGGGTGATCTGACCGTGACCGGCGCGATCTCGACCGCGGGTGGGCTCACCCGTTTCGGGAGCAGCGATGTCAAGTTGCGGCGGATCGAATCCGGCACGGGCACGGTCACGATCACGAAGGTCGACCTCAGGTCGGTGCGGAGGGGCAAGGGCCCGGACCCGACGGTCGCCCCGAACGACGTGATCACCGTGCCGCGGCGTCTCTTCTAGCCGTGCCGAGTCCCGTTCCTGCGCCCGCCGGCGGCTCATCGGAAAGCCCGATCGACTTCCGCTACTACGGCAACCTCCTCTGGAAGAACCGCATCCTCCTGGCTACGGCGGCGGTGCTGGGCCTCGCGCTCGGACTCGTGATCGCGTTCGCGCAGACGCCGGAATATCGCGCCAGCGTGATGGTGCAGATCGATCCGCCGACGCCGACGTTCATGAGCGTCCAGGAAGCGCTCGGAGGCGGCTACTGGCAGAACGCCGACTTCTACAACACCCAGTTCCGCGTCCTGCGCTCGAGCGCGCTCGGCGAGAAGGTCCTCGACCGTCTGAAGCTCAAGGACCCCGCCGAGCATCGCGATGCGGGCGGGGAGTTCATGTCGCACGTCAACGTGGAGCCGATCCCGGAGAGCCGGCTCGTCCTCATCCACGTGACGCACCGCTACCCGAAGGAAGCGGCCCTCTGGGCGAACACCCTCGCCGACGTCTACATCGAGGACACGATCTCCACCCGCGTCGAGGCCGCGCGCAAGGCCTACGAGTGGCTCCAGGAACGTCTGGGCGCGACCCAGAAGAGCATGCGCGAGGCCCAGGACCGCCTGTTCAAGAGCTACCAGAGCCAGGACCTCTTCGTGCCGGAAGGCAGCACCTCCGCCGTGACCAGCTCGATCACGAAGCTGACCGCCGACCTCATCGAGGCGCAGGCCCGTCGCATCGGGCTGGAGGCGGCCCTGAAGCAGATCGCGCAGCTCAAGGCGGCCAACCAGCCGCTGGACGCGGTGCCGCAGTTCGCGGCGGATCCGACCATCATGATCCTCAACACGCAGGTGTCGGCCGCCAACAACGAGCTCACGCGCCTCCGCCAGCAGTACAAGGAGGGCCACCCCGAGATCCAGAAGCTGCTCCTCCAGCTCGACCAGGCGCAGAAGACGAAGGAGAGGCAGGGCACGCAGATCATCGCCGCCCTGCGCGCGGACTACGAGCAGCTGCAGAAGCGTGAATCCGAGCTCCGGGGAGCCATCGACACCGAGAAGGCCCAGGCCGCCTCCCAGAGCCGGAAGGCGGCGGAGCTCGACGCCATCAAGAAGGAGGCCGAATCGGCGAAGGGCCTCTACGACGTCCTCCTGCAGAAGCTCAATGAGACCGACATCGCCGCGTCCATCCGCAGCAACAACGTGAGCGTGGTGGAGCGCGCGTCGGCGCCCACCTCGCCCATCCGCCCCAACAAGAAGCGGATCGCGGCCGTGGCCGGCTTCCTGGGCCTGCTCCTCGGCGTCGGCCTCGTGATCGCCCGCGACTACCTGGACAACACGATCAAGGATCCGGAGGAGATCGAGCGGTACCTGCACATCGACCTCCTGGCCGCGGTGCCCCAGTACGACGAGGCGAACGTCCACTTCGTCACCGAGGCCTACCAGAACCTGCGCACCGCCCTCATCTTCGGCCGCAAGGACGAACGAGGGCAGATCGTCCTCGTGACGGGCACGGTGCCCCAGGAAGGCAAGACGACGACGATCGTGAACCTCGGCAAGCTGCTCGCATCGTCGGGTGAGAAAGCCGTCCTCGTGGACTTCGACCTGCGGCGCGGCCAGCTCCACAGCCGGCTGGGACTGACCCGTGAGCCCGGAGTCACCAACTTCTTCGTGAACCACGAGGACCTGGACGCGCTGGTGCGGCCGACGCGCGTGCCCAACCTCTTCGCGCTCACCACGGGTCCTTTGCCCCCGAATCCCCCCGCCATCCTCACCCGGCCCAACATGCAGGATTTCCTGGATCGGCTGCGCGGCCATTTCTCCTGGATCCTGATCGACTCGCCCCCGCTGGCCTCGGTGACGGACGCGCAGCTGCTGGCCCGCTACGCCGACCTCACCACGTTCGTGGTCCAGTACAACACCGCGGACAAGAAGCTCATCCGCCGCAACCTCAGCGCGCTCCGGAAGGTCACGGACACGGTGCTCGGGGTGGTGCTCAACGCGGTGAACGTGAAGGCCAAGGGCTACTACTACTACTACTATCCGCACGACGTGGAGACGTCGAAGGCGCCGAACAAGCCCAGCGAGAGCAAGCCGGCCGAGGACATCGCGGTCGGAAATCGCTGACGGTGCCTTTCGGCGCCGCCGTTCTCGCCCTCCTCTTCGCCAAGCCCGACGTGGTCGTGCGCCGGCCCGCGCGGCCCCTGCCTCCGGCGCCCGTGGCCTCCGTGCGCATCCTCGACGGCACGCTGCAGCGCGGTGACGGCTGGTCCTGGAAGTCCGCGGATCGCGAGTTCCGGATCGCGCCCGGCGAGAGCCTGCGCACCAGCGGCGACGGAGCCGCGCTCCTCACGTTCCCCTGGATGCACATCGTGGTGGCCGACGACACCGTCGTCGGCCTCACCCCCAGCACCGTGCTCTCCGCGACGCTGGATCGGGGGCGGATCCAGGAGCAGTCCAGCGCCGGCGACATCCTGAAAGTCGTCACCCCGGAAGCGGAGGTGCGCGGCCGCGGCGACGTCGTGGTCATCCGGTCCGACTCCCCCGCGGAGACGCGGGTCTCCGCCCTCCGTGGCTGGTTCCGGGTCAAGTCCCCGCACGGCGGCCTGTCCCTCGAAGCCGGCCAGGCGGCCGTGGTCTCTGCCGACCGCGGGGCCGTCCTCGTCGAGCAGCCCCCGCCACCCACCGGCCTCAGCCCCGGAAGCGATCCGCTCTACGTCGTGCAGGGCCGGATTGCGCCCCTGGCCTGGAAGGGATCGGCGCGCCGCTATCGCGTCCAGGTGCTGAGCCTGGACGGCACCGAGATCGTCCTCTCACGCGAAGTCGAAGGCACATCGCTCGAGGTGCCCGGCCGCGGGCTGGGGACCTATCGATGGCAGGCGTCCGCCATCGACGACCGCGGCGTGGAGGGTGCGCCCTCCGCGCCCGGCCTCATCTGCGTCGTGGAGAAGTAGCGGCCGCTACGGCGAGGGGCTCGGGCTCGGCACGGGCAGCACCGGCGTCGCCATGTCCGGCGAGGGGAGCGTGGGGGGCGGCGGCGGCGGCGTGGGCGAAGCGGCCGGAGCCGGAGACGGCGGCGGAGCGGACGGCGACGGCGACGCCACGGGCACGCTCGGCGTGGGAAGGGGGGCAGGGCTGGTCACCGGCGAAGGCTGCGCAACCGGGGGGCCGGGCGTTCCGCCGACGGGGACGAGCGGCCCGGAGCCCAGCGGCGGCTGTCCGGGTCCCGCAAACGGAGGTGGTTGCGCGGGGCCGGGGATTTGCGTCACCTGGAGCCCCGCGCGCGTGACCGGGACGCCCGTGCCGGGCAGGACGACGTCCCCGCAGAGCGCCGTCTTCATCGGCTCGGCTTTCTTCTCGAGGAACCGCATCGCGTCCACGGCCCGGTTGCGCGGCATCGGTCCGGGCGGCCCGACGTCGAAGCCCAGGCGCCGCAGGGTCGTGACGTAGTCCGCCGGAGTGTCCTTCTTGCGCTCCGCGCGCACGCGCTGGAGGGCGGCGCCGGGGGCGAGGAGGACGGAGAAAGAATGGCGGCCCGGCGCGAATTGCGCCGTGAGCACGGGACGCCACTGCGTGACGTCGGCCCCCGCGTCCTTGTCCGCGCACACGACCGACTTGAGGCAGGAGTCGGCCGTCCAGCTCTGGCCGGCGCCCTTGAGGCCGAACGCGGAGAGGGTGTAGAGGCCCGCTTCCGGCAGGTCCACGACGACGACGGCGCGCGTGCCGCCCGGCCCGCCCTTGATCGCCTCCTGGAGCGGGCCGCCGGCCGCGACCGGCAAGGCGCCGGATTCCACATGGAACTGCGAGGCCTCGAGCTCGACCGGCGTGTCCGCGGGCGGCAGCTCGCTTTGCCGGTCCAGGGCCTGCACGAGCGTCACCGCGGCGTCCTCGGAGAGAAGCACCGCCGGCGCCTTCCAGCCCCCGGGGGGCTCGATCGGCATCACGCACGGGGGAGCGACCTCGACATGCTCGAGGGTGGAGCCTCGAGGCAGCAGGACGGAAGCGGTATAGGCGCCGGGATCGAGATGTGTGGCGCCGGCGTCGATCCACGTCATGGCCGCGGCCGGAGTGATCGTGAAGGCCTCCACCGGCTTGACCTCGCCGGCGCGGGCGAGCTCCGCGGACACCGGGCGCTGAGGGTTGCCCGCGACCTGGAGGCGCACCCGATAGTCGCCGCCGCGCACGACGGCGACGGCGTAGGTGACTTCGCCGATCTCGCCCGTCGCGGTCACCTGACGCTGCTCGCCCTGGCCGTCCACGCGAACGTCTTCGCCCGAGACGAAGCGATCGGCGCGAAGGCTCAGGCTTCCCTTCCAGGACAGGATGGCAAAGGCCTGCGTCGCGGTCGTGGTCTGCTCGATGGCCTCCTGCATGTCGAGGCCGCGGAGGAGCATTCGTGCCCACTCCGCGTGGGTGACGGCGGAGTTGCGGGGGTCTCCGTAGAGCGGCAGCAGCGCCGCGACCGCGACCGCGGCCACGAGCGCGACGAGCTGGATCCGCCTGAGCACGGCCTTGCCCCCGAAAGAGTCCGATGACGGTAGAACGAAAGCGCACCCGAGTCAAAGATCGGACGGGGAGCGGCTGCGATCGCTCACAAACGCCTCCGCCGCCGAGGGTTGCCGTTGACAGGCGCGCGGGACGGGGGCTAGTCTGCGGCTATCGTGAAAACCGATGTCGGTCGCGAGGAAAAAGAGGTCTTCGCCGCCTATCTGGTCAAGAACCACCTCAAGCGCAGCGAGCAGCGCGAAGTGATCCTGGACACCTTCCTGCGCTCCGAGCGCCACCTCTCCGTGGACGACCTCCTCCAGCTCGTGCAGAAGCGCCGCCCCGACATCGGGCGCACGACCGTCTACCGGACGCTCAAGCTCCTGCAGTCGGCGGGCCTGGCCCAGGAACTCGTGCTCCAGGGCCAGACGCGGTTCGAGCGCGAGTACAAGCGGCAGCACCACGACCACTTCATCTGCAAGTCGTGCGGCGAGATCTTCGAGTTCTCCAGCGCGGAGATCGAGCGCATCCAGGACGAGATCGCGGCCGACATCGGCTTCGTCATCGACGGCCATCGGCACCAGATCTTCGGGTACTGCCGCGACTGCGCGGCGGATGCCAAGGCGCGTCCGGAAGCGCGGCGCTAGCTTCCCGCTTGTGCGGCCTGGCCGGGGTCCTTCATTTCGACGGCTCGCCGGTCGAGCCGGCCGTCCTCCATCGCATGGGTGCGTCGCTCCGCCACCGCGGCCCGGACGCCGAAGGCATCCGGGAGGATCACCTCGGGCCACCGGCGGTCGGTCTCGTTCACCGCCGGCTGTCGATCATCGACCTCAGCCCGGCCGCCAACCAGCCCCTGAGCGGCGAGGACGAACGGGTGCAGGTGATGCTCAACGGCGAGATCTACAACTTCCAGGAGCTGCGCGCCCTCCTCGAGAGCGGCCACACCTTCCGTACGCACGGCGATACCGAGGTCATCGCGCACGGTTACGAGGATCGCGAGGAGGCGATCGTCCCGCTGCTCGACGGGATGTTCGCGCTCGCCATCTGGGACGCGCGGCGGCGGCGGCTCGTGCTGGCCCGCGACGGCTTCGGCAAGAAGCCGCTCTACTACTGGTCCGACGCCCGCCGCTTCGTCTTCGGGTCCGAGATCAAGGCCCTCCTGGCCGCGGGAGTGCCCGCGGAGATGGCGGACGAGCACCTCGGCGAGTACCTGGCCTTCGGCTACGTGCCCACGCCT
>QHVP01000692.1 GCA_003222295.1 Acidobacteriota bacterium
ACTACATTGCGGGGACGAGCATGGAGCCTGGGGAGCGCGGGCGACGACGGCCACCGAAGATGGTTCTTCAAGTTGGGCAGAGTGTTCTAGGATTGGAACCGTGAAGCTCGAGCTGGCCGGAACCGGCATGACCTACCGGGGCACGGTCCTGAAATCGCGAGACGGGATACCGAAGCCGGCCGTCCCTCCTCCGGGAATCGACATGGCCAAGGAGGCCTGGACGGCGCGCACACGCTTCTATCCCGTCACCGTCGCTTACACCCTCTACGCGCTCGTGGTCCTACCGCTCGGGCTGCGCGCGCGGCCATTCACCGCCGCCTGCTTCATCGTGGCCGGCGTGATGTCGTGGACCCTGGTGGAGTACCTCGTCCACCGGTACGTGCTGCACGGGCGGTTCCCGGACGGGAAGGGCTGGCTCAAGCACGGCCTCCACCGGTTCTTCGACACCGCTCACGGGGACCACCATCTACGGCCGTGGGACGGCCTGCACATCAACGGCGGCTTCGACAGCCTGCCCTTCGCATTCGTTCTCGCGCTGCTGAGCTTCCTCGCGCCGCTGCCGACCGCTCCCGTCTTCATCGCGGCCGTGCTGCAGAGCTACGTCGTCGAGGAATGGATCCACTACTCGGTGCACTTCCACCAGTTCCGCTGGCGCTACTTCGTCTACATCCGCAAGCACCACCTCTACCATCACAGCGGCCGGGGAGGCGACATCGCTTTCGGCCTCTCCAGCGGGATCTGGGACCGTCCCCTCGGCACCCCCATCCCGCCGAAGGATCGCGAGGTCCTCTACCGCCGGGCTCCGCCGCCCGCGAGGTAGCGGCTCCGGGTCGTCACGCTCGGCCTTCGAAGGTCGGTCCGCCCCGGGACGGATACGCAGGTCGGGCGTCCTCGATGCAGGACGGTCAGGAAGCGGAGGCGACCCGACAAGTACACGCCTTTCAAGGTGTTGACGTGCTTTCGGCTTGTGGCATCCTTCCTGCTACCTCGCGCGCACAGAGAGGCGCAGCGTGGGGCGCGCTTCAACGAGGAGAGACTCGAATGTCACGAGCAACAGCGGCGGTGTTGGCCCTCGGTCTGGTGGCGGCGTCCCCGGCGGCAGGATGGGCGAGCGGGCTCGAGCTGAGGATCGGCGGCTTCTTCCCGCGCGCGCATAGCGACCTCTTCCAGGATGACACGGAGCTTTACTCGCGGGCGGGCGAATCGCGTGGGGTGAGCAAGGACGACTGGAAGGGCGTCTACGGCGGAGCGGAGTACAGCTTCAACGTCGCCGACCACGTGGAGATGGGGATCAGCCTCGACGGGTACAGCAAGTCGATCCCGACCGTCTATCGTGACTTCACTCGGCCCAACGGCAACGAGATCGAGCAGGAGCTGCGGCTCACCGTGGTGCCCCTCGGCGTCTCGCTGCGCGTGCTGCCCCTCGACCGCTACGCGGCCGTTCAGCCCTACGCCACCGTCGGCGCGGACGTCTTCTTCTACAAGTACGAGGAGTTCGGCGACTTCATCGATTTCTTCAGCAGCAACCTCGACATCTCGGCGGACTCGTTCAAGTCCGACGGGGCCGCGTGGGGCGGACACGCGGCCGCGGGCCTGCGCATTCCCCTCGGCCACGATTTCGCGATCACGGCCGAAGGCCGGTATCAGTTCGCGCAGAAGAAGCGCATGGGCGACGATTTCAACCAGAACACCCTCGACCTCAACGGCGCCAGCGCAACCATCGGCGTGCGTCTTCGGTTCTGAAGCGCGCTCGCCCGGCTGGCGATTCCGACCGCGATTGCGTCACTGGCGCTCTCGATGGGGCGGGGTAATAGCGGCCGCAGTGGAGGGCGTCGCGCAGCGCTCCTCTGCCAGTGACGCCCATGGTCGTTGGCGTTGCGGTACGTGGCGCGCTCCGCGGACTTCCAAACTACAATAGCCGTATACATTGCATGGAGCCGCCGCGATGGACGCGACCGTCGTCCCGGCCGAGGCCGATCGCAAGGTCCTCGTGCGCCTGGACGCGGTCGAGCAGCTCTACGACCGCAAGATCCGCATCCTGGGGCCCATCGACCTCGAGATCCGTGAGGGGGAGTTCCTCTCCCTGGTCGGTCCCTCCGGCTGCGGCAAGAGCACGCTCCTGCGCATCGTGGCCGGAGTCCTCCAGCCCACCCGCGGGCGCGTGTTCCTCGGCGACCGGCTGCTCGAGGGCGTGAACCGGAGCGCGGCCCTGGTCTTCCAGTCCTTCGCGCTCTTCCCATGGCTGACGGTCGTGGACAACGTCGCCCTGGGGCTGGAGGCGCGCGGCCTGGGCGTGCACGAGCGGCTCAAGAAGGCGGAGAAGTACATCGACCTGGCCGGCCTGGCCGGCTACGAGCGCGCCTATCCCAAGGAGCTTTCGCGAGGCATGAAGCAGCTCGTCGGCGTCGCGCGCGCCCTGGCCGTCGAGCCGGAGCTGCTGTGCATGGACGAGCCCTTCTCCGCCCTCGACGTCCTCACCGCGCGCACCATGCGCGACCTCGTGCTGGACCTCTGGGCCTCGCCGCAGGTCCTGACCAAGAGCATCCTGCTCGTGACCCACAGCATCGAGGAGGCGGTGAGCCTCTCCGACCGCGTGGTGGTCCTGAAGGCCAATCCGGGCCGGATCGCCGACATGGTGGACCTCACGTCCCTGCCGCGGCCGCGGCGTGCGGACGCGCCCGCCGTGCGCGAGGTGGTGGACCGCATGTACACGCTGCTGGCTTGAGATGAGCGCCATGGCCAAGGATTGGAAGCCGCTGCCGCATGCGCCGATCGCGATGGTCTTCGGCCTCCTCGAGCACCTGCGCGAAGCCAGCGGCGGGCGCGAGGACCTCTACAAGCTGGGCGGTCCGCTGGGCCTGGAGCTCGACGACCTGCTGCCCGTCACCGAAGCGGCCAAGCAGCTCGGCCTGGTGAAGATCGCGTCGGGGGACATCGAGCTGACCGCCGAGGGGCGCGCCCTGGCCGCGGCGGAGGCACCGGAACGCAAGGAGCGGCTGCGGCGGCGTCTCTTCGAGCTACCCATTCTCCGCCGCATCCGCGAGGCCCTGCAGGAGGCGGAGGGGGGACGCGTGCGCAAGCAGGCGTTCCTGGAGCGGCTCGAAGAGCACTTCTCACCGACGGAAGCCGAGCGCCAGCTCGGCACCGCCCTCGACTGGGCCCGCTACGGCGAGCTGTTCGACCACGATCCCGACACCGAGGAATTCGTCCTCGCGTCCTGAGGCCCGCCACCCCCGATGCACAAGGTCGTCCTCTGGGTTCAGACCGTCCTCGTGCCGCTGCTCGGCGCGCCGGGCATGTTCGTCGTCGCGTTCCTGGACTCTTCCTTCCTGAGCTTCCCCGAGATCAACGACATCCTCCTCATCACGTCCTCTCACATCCACCCCGGACGGGCCTGGCTCTATGTCCTGACGACGACGGTGGGATCGGTCGTGGGATGCCTGGTCATGTGGGAGCTCGGACGCCGAGGCGGTGAAGCCTTCCTCGCCAAGAAGGTCGGAGCGGGCCGGGTCCAGCGCGTGGAGCTCGCCGTACAACGATGGGGCGTGCTCACGCTGGCCATACCCTCGGTCCTTCCGCCGCCCATGCCGTTCAAGATCTTCGTGGTGGCGGCGGGCGTCGTCGGCTTCTCCGGAAGGAAGCTGGCCCTGACCCTCCTGATCGCGCGCGGGATGCGCTACGCGTTCTGGGCGGCGATGGGGGCCTACTACGGCGACGAGGCGCTGGCGTGGCTCGAGAAGTTCGACGCCTGGTTCGCGGAGAACTGGGCGGCCACCCTCATCGTCATGGGCGGGATCGTCCTGGCCGTGCTTCTGGTCCTCTGGGCCCGGGGCCTGAAGGCACGGCGCCCGGGCGCGGGAGAGGCCTGAGAGAAGGTCTGCTATCATCGATGCGGGGGAGGGGTTCTCGGGCATGAGACTCAGCAGGCTGGGCGCGTTCAGCATCGCGGTTCTGGGGATTTCGACCCTGGCCGGTGGGTTCTTCGGCAACCGGGTCCTGGCCGGCGGCAACAAGCTGTCTGATCACCTCCGTCTCTACACGTTGATCCTCAGCGCGGTCGAGGAGAACTACGCGGAGCCCGTCAAGAGCGACAAGCTCGTGTCCTCGTCCATCCGCGAGATGCTGCGGACGCTCGACCCCCACTCGAACTTCCTCGAGACCAAGGAGTACTCGACGCTCCAGGAGCGCCAGAAGGGCTCGTACTACGGCCTGGGGATCACCGTGCAGTCCATCGACGGGAACATCACGGTGGTGTCGCCGTTCGAAGGGACTCCGGCCCACCGCCTGGGCATCCGCGCCGGCGACGTGATCAGCAAGATCGAGAACGAGGACGCACGCGGGATGGCCATCGACGACGCGGTGAAGCGCCTGCGCGGCCCCAAGGGCACGCCCGTGCACATCACCATCGTGCGACAGGGCTACGACACGCCCCTGGAGTTCACCGTCCTCCGCGACGAGATCCCGCTGCACTCGGTGCCGTACTTCTTCATGGCCTCGAAGAAGACGGGGTACATCCGCCTCACCGACTTCAACGAGACGACGGCCTGCCGTCCTGGCGATCCCGCGGACTGCGAGAAGGAGCTGGAGAAGGCGCTGCGCGCGCTCACGCAGCAGGGCGCCACCTCCATGATCCTGGACATCCGTGACAATCCGGGGGGACTCCTCGACCAGGCCTTCGCGGTCTCGAACCTGTTCCTGAAGAAGGGGCAGATGGTCGTCTTCACGCGCGGGCGGACGAAGCGGGACGAGACGAGCTACGTGACCGAGGAAGAGAGCCGCTTCGCGTCCCTGCCCCTGATCGTCCTCACGTCGAAGCACAGCGCGAGCGCGTCGGAGATCGTGGCCGGCGCCATCCAGGACCACGACCGCGGGCTCATCGTCGGCGAGACGACGTTCGGCAAGGGCCTCGTGCAGACGATCATGCCCCTGCGCAACGTCCGCGGCTACGCGCTGGCCCTCACCACGGCGCGGTACTACACGCCGTCCGGCCGGTCCATCCAGCGCGACTACGGGTCCACCGCTTTCGAGGACTACGTCGCCCCCAAGGACCGCAAGACCTGCGACGAGGCCCGCAGCGGTGAGGCCAAGCTGACCGACGCCGGACGCAGGGTCTTCGGCGGCGACGGCATCACCCCCGACTTCTGCGTCGAACAGGAGACGCCGAACAAGTTCGTGGCCTACCTGATCGCGAAGGCGGCCTTCGGCGGGTTCGCACGCAGCTTCTCGGCCGCGGAGACGACGGGCAGCGCGGCGGACGTCGCCGGGGCGGGCAAGCGTTCCGAAGTGAGCGCGGCCAAGCTCAGGATCGTGACCCGGGACTTCCAGGTCGACGACCGCACGCTCGCCGAGTTCAAGAGCTATCTCGATACCCGGAAGCTCAAGTACACGCCGGAAGAGCTGGCCGCGAACCGCGAGGTGATCGTCCACCAGATCACGGAGCAGGTCCTCCTGCAGGTGTTCGGCGAGGGGGAGACGCGCCGGCGCTCGATGGCCTGGGATCCGCAGGTGAAGAAGGCCCTGGAGCTGGTGCCGAAGTCGGACCTGCTCCTCAAGGACCCCCAGCGCTTCATCGCGGAGCGGGTGGCCGAGAACAGACCGGTGGCGCCCGCGCCCGCGCAGTAGGCTGAAGTATTGAATAAGGGGAGGAATTCACGCCCCCCTGGTTCGGCGTGAGCTCCCCCCCTTAAAAACCCCTCTCGCAACGCACCGCCGGTTCGCTTCGCCGCCCCCTGGCTTATTCAGTCAGGGGGGGCACTCGCGCAACATCGCGATGGGCGCTCGCGACCCCCCCTGAAACCCCCCTCGCACGTCGCCGCGCTGCGCGCGCCGCCGTGCTCTGCGTTCGGCTTGTCCTCGTGCTATTCTCGGCCACTTCTTTTTCCGCGGCGGAGGCCAGCAATGTTCACGCGCATCGGCCGGTTCTTCCGGGCCGTCTTCAACTCGATCCTGGGAGAGGCGGAGAACCAGGTCCCACTCGCCATGCTCGAGGAGTCGACGCGCGAGATGCTCGACAACCTCCGCAGCCTGCGCGAGGCCACGGCCACCACCATCGCCTTCGAGACCAAAGCCAAGCGCGAGCAGGAGATGCACAATGCGCGCATCAAGAACCTCGAGCGACAGGCGGAAGAGGCCCTCAAGCAGGGCAACGAGAAGCTGGCGCGTCGCGCCTTGCAGCTCCAGGTCGAGGCGCGCGCGACCGCGGAGCGCGCCGTCGCCACCTACAAGGCCTCGAAGGCGCGGGCGGACAACGCGCGGGGCAAGCTCAAGGTCGAAGAGGAGCGGATCCAGGGCAAGATCCGGCAGCTCGGCGAGCTCAAGGCCATCCATGCCATGAACGACGCCCAGCGCAAGATGCAGTCGATCACGGACGAGTACAACATCGACGGCGCGATGAACGTGTTCGACAAGACGGCCGGCTCCATCCAGGAGCAGGCGGACCGGCTCTCCGCGATGGACACCATCGCCGTCTCCGAAGGCGAGGAGCTGGACCGCCAGCTCTCGGCCATCTCGCAGAAGACCGAAGTGGACTCGGCGCTGGATGCGTTGAAGGCGCGGCTGGGCGAGGCCGGCACCACGTCGCCATCCACTCCCGCGAAGCAGAAGGACAAGGTCTCTTCCGCGTTCGAAGAGTAGCGCGCCCGCCGTCGGTCCGCCCGCCGCGGGACAACTCGGGTCTGGCAGGGGGGTGGCCATGCCGATCGTTTCGGCGCTCTTCCTTTCCGCAGTCTTGAGTCCTGGACATCATCCGGCGTTCGTCATGGTGGCGTCGGCGGTGGCGGCAAGCCGGTCCGCGTCGCCGCGCGTCGTCCTGACTCTAGCGAAGGGCACGCGGGGCGCGATCACGGCCAAGGTCGAGAACGTCAGCGATCAGCCGGTGGCTCTCGAGGCTCGTACGTACTTGACCCTCGCCAGGGTGACCGCGGAAGGCGCGCAAGAGCCGATGTACTGGGCGGAGGTGAACCTCCCGAGATTGCCGCAACCGTCCCTGCCGCTCCGCCTCGCCGGCAAACAGAGGATGGAAGTGCCGCTGGACCTGCGGTCTGTTCTCTGGTCGCCCGACCGCTCGGGGATGACCGCCGGCCATACCCTGGCCCGGGGAGTGCTCCCCGGGGAATACGAGCTCCAGTTGCAGGTGATCAACGAGCGGGGAGCATGGTGGCGATCGGGCGGACTGACCGTCAAGGTGTCGACGGGTGGCGGATTGACGTTCTAGCGCCGCGTCGACGGACTGGAGGAACGACCGTGAAGCACTCGATCCACGGTGGAGCCGGACGGGCGGCATCACTCCTCCTGGCGCTGAGCGCCCTGTCGACCGCGGCC
>QHVP01000157.1:0-27097 GCA_003222295.1 Acidobacteriota bacterium
CTGTTCGACTGGAGCGGTTAGAGGTTCCTAGCCGAGTGTCGGGCGGACAAAATGATCTTCACGAAACGGCTGCGCGACGGGGTCCGTCGAGGGGAAATCTCTTGCAGCGTCCGGATATGGATGCGTCCCCATGTCACGGTCGGACACCGCTACCGGATGGACGAGGGTGAGATCGAAGTGGATTCAGTCCTACCGCTCAGTCTTGCGGATATCACTCCGAAATTGGCACGAGAGTCGGGCTTCAAGGGCGTGGTCGACCTCCTCAAGGTCGCGAAGCATGGCAAGGGCAGAATGTCTATCTGGTCCGGTTCCACTACTTGCCTCCACCGTTGGTAGCGACGAGGAGGCGGAAGGAGACGCCGAATGGATGACGACGTGCGCGCGTTCGGCACGGAACTCGGCCGCAAGGCGCTGGCGCAGGAATGGGCCGGGGTCCAGGCGATGCTCGCACCTTGGTTGCGAAACACCTGGTCGGTCGAGAAGGTGCAGGAATTCTTCGAAGACGAGTATCGGGCCACCCTCGACGCGAACGGAGCCGAAGGGTCGCACCACCCTGAGTACCCGGAGCCTCAACTGGACGGTAACGGTTTTACCAAGGCGACGCAGCTTCGCGAGCCGATCTCGTTCGCGGGCGGGAAGGTGCGTGACGTCCCAGTCGAGGTGACTGACGACAACGTCAGGTACTGGATGAAGCTTCAGCTTCAGGGTTCAGACGAGCAGATGGCCAAGCTGGGCTTCGATTCCTTCTGTGAAGTATGGATTTCCGTGGTGGAGACTGCAGAAGGGCTTCGGGTCGGGTACTGGAGCCAGGGGGCGTACTGAAATGCGCAGGCTTCAGTCCTTGAGCACCTCGCCGGAATCGATCTTGTCCACGACCTGGGCGTGGGGTGCGTCGGAGGCCGGGGAGGGAAGAGTCGTCGCCGCCGCCGCCCCGGGATCAGGGAGGGTCCACCGCCATCCACGAGCCACCGACATCCGGGCCAGATCTCCGCTCAGCCGCGCCGCGTCCGCGATGCGTTTCGCGGGATCGGGCTCGAGCAGTCCGGAGACGATCGCGACCAGCTCCTCCGGCAGGTCCGGGCACTCGTCACGCAGCGGCTTCATCCTTGCCTTCAAGGTGCTCATCAGGATGTCCGCCGTCGTGAGGCCGCCAAAGGCGGCGTGGCCGGTCAGGCACCGGTAGGCGACGGCGCCCAGGGCGAAGAGGTCCCCGGACGGGTCGAAGCCCTTTCCGCGCAGGCTCTCCGGCGGCATGTATCCGGGAGTGCCGAACAGGGTCCGCCGCATCTGCGCGGACACGAAGGACGCGATCCCGAAATCGGTGAGCCGGATGGCGCCGTCGCGCCCGAGCAGCACGTTGCCCGGCTTGACGTCGCGGTGGAGCACGCTCACGGCGTGCGCCGCCGCCAGCGCGCTCGCCAGCGCCTGGAGCAGCGGCACCACCTGGGCCGGGACGAGGCGGCTCCGGTGCAGGAGGTCCTCGAGGCTCATCCCGTCCACGAACTCCATGACGATGTAGGCGGCGTCGGTCGCGTCCTGCACGTCGTGCACGGAGACGACGTGCGGATGGTTGAAGCGCGCCACCATCGCCGCTTCCGAGACCAGGCCCCGGACCACGTCGCCGTCCCAGAACTCCGCCATCCCGGCCCCGGCGCGCACGGTCTTGATGGCCACCCAGCGTTCGAGCTTGGGGTCCCAGGCCTTGAACACGGTGCCCATCGACCCGCGGCCGAGGATGGCGCGCACCTCGAACCGGCCCAGGCGCACCAGCGCGGTCCCCTGGACGCTGAGCCGCGCCTCGATCGCGGCCAGGGTGGCCGCGTTCACGGCGGCGGGGCGGGCCGCGCTTCCCGCGTCGCGCAGCTTGCGGACGCGGTCCACCTGGCGGGCGAGCTTGAGGATCAGCTCCTCGCTGGTCACCGGCTTCACGAGATAGTCGTCCGCGCCCGCCTGCAGGCCCTCCACGCGCGAGTCCGGCGAGCCGAGGCCGGAGCAGAACAGGAACGGGATCGCGTCCCGGCCCGACGCCCGCACGCGCCGGCACAGCTCGTAGCCGCTCATGACGCCCATCTCGACGTCGGCGACCACGACCTCGGGCTCGGCGGCCTCGATCCGGGCCAGGGCCTCGGGCCCGTCCCGGGCCGTCTCGACCGCGAACCCGGCTTCCTGGAGGGTCTCCGCCATGATCTCCAGCAACGCCGGCTCGTCGTCGACGAGGAGGACCCGGCCGCGGCTACCCGGGGTCAACGGGACCGACTTTCGAGCTCACGCAGCCGGTGTCCGGCCGCCTCGAGCTCGCGCCGCAGCGCGGTGAGCGCGAGAGCGCGCTCCAGGCACAGGCCTCCCATCGAGACGCACACGGAGACCGCGCGCATCGAGGTCCCGGCATAGGCCCATCCGAACCGGCGCGCCAGAACCACGGCGCCATCCGGCCCGCCGGCGGCGCTCAGGGGCACCGCGAGCATCGACATGAACCCGCGGCGGCGCATGCGCGCCGCGGTCTCTGGGAAGGAAACGGCGTCGTCCGGCTGATCGATGCGCAGGGGCATGTCGTGGCGGGACACGTCGACGAGAAGGTCGTCCGCGGCCACGGGCTCCTCCTCGTCGGTGAACGTCCAGCGGCGGTACCCGGTGGGCATGGACAGGGCCAGCTCGCCCGCGTCGAAGGGGGCCAGCGTGCTCAGCGTCGCTCGCAGCGTGGACACCACACCGGCGCCGCCGTCCCACGTCGTGGCGGCCGCGAGCGCGAGCAGCGTCTGGTTGGACTCCAAAAGCGATCCGCCGAGACGATTATACCGTCATCCATTTGACGGTCGCCGCCGCGCGGTCTAGCGTGAAGGTCGAGATGAACATCCTGATCATCGGCGACGTCGTCGGCAACCCGGGGCGCGGCATCATGAAGAAGGCCCTTCCCGTCGTCTTGAAGAAGTACGACGTGGACTACTGCATCGCGAACGTGGAGAACGCGGCCGGGGGCTTCGGCGTCACCAAGGAAATCTGTGACGAGATCCTGGACATGGGCGTCGACTGCCTGACTTCGGGCAACCACATCTGGGACAAGCGCGAGATCATCCCCATCGTCGACCAGTTCCCCCAGCTCCTCCGCCCGCTCAACTACCCGGCGGGACAGCCCGGGCACGGCAGTTACGTCGGCCGCGGGAAGGACTCGCACGTCCCGGTGGCCGTGCTCAACCTGAGCGGGCGGGTGTTCATGAACGGAGCCATGGACGATCCGTTCACCCTCGGCGCCCGCGAGGTCGAGAAGCTGCGCAAGGAAGCGGCCGTGATCATCGTCGACATGCATGCCGAGGCCAGCTCCGAGAAGACGGCCATGGCCTATCACCTCGACGGCACGGTCTCGGCGGTGGTGGGCACCCACACCCACGTTCCCACCTGCGATCACCGCATCCTGCCCAAGGGGACGGCGTACTGCACGGATCTCGGGATGACCGGCCCCTACGATTCGGTGATCGGCGTGGAGGCGGAGATCATCGTGCGGCGCTTCCTCACCGCGATGCCCGGCCGCTTCGAGACGGCCAAGGGCGACCCACGGTTCGCGGCGGCGGTGGTCTCGGTGGAGCCGAAGACGGGCCGCGCCACCGCCATCGACCGGATGCTCCTCGGCGAGAACGACGTCGGCCGGCTCTAGCCGCCCGCGGACGGACCCGGGGGCGGCGGGGGGGGCCTCTCGACTTGGCCCGCCAGCCGGGACTATGCTGTTTCCCGACATGTCGCAAGGGCTGGCGCGCTCCGGGCTGCACAATCTCGGCCTCAAGACGAAGCTCCTCCTGATGATGGTGTCGCTCCTCCTCCTCTCCGTGTCCAGCCTCTTTCTCCTCCACCTCTACAGCGAGCGCAGGCTGATCTCGCAGCTCCGCGACTACACGGAGGACCTCTCCACGGCCATCGAGGTCTTCCAGGAGCAGCCGGCGGCGGTGGAAGGCGGCGACCTCAAGGCGACCCTCGACCAGTTCGCCCAGAAGCTCCGTCAGCTCGGCGTCAAGGACGTGTCGATCGCCGATACCTCGGACGAGGTCCAGGCCTCCACCGACCCCCGGAACGTCGGCCAGCGCGTCCTGCGCTCCAACAAGAAGAAGGGACCGAAGGAGTACGTGATCCGCGGCGTCCTGGGCGAGGAGAACCGGGGAGCGGGGGCGAAGACCTCGACCCTGACCGTGCCCATCGTCGTGGGTGAGCAGCGGATCGGCACCCTGCTGATCCAGAGCACGCTCGAGGACTTCTCCGCCCTCTCCCAGGAGGCGTTCCTCAGCCGGCTGTTCGCCACCCTCGCCGTGTTCGCGCTCGGGATCATGCTGGCCCTCTATCTCTCCTGGTCCTTGATCCAGCCCCTTCAGGGCCTGACCAAAGCGGCGCAGAAGGTCGCGGCCGGAGACCTCGGCGTGCAGGTCTCTCCCGCGGGCGGGGGCGAGATCGCCACCCTGGCCCGCAGCTTCAACGAGATGGTCGAGCGCCTGCGCGAGCATCGCGCGCTCGAGGAACGGCTGCACTTCGCCGAGCGCACCAGCGCACTGGGGCGCCTGGCCTCCGCGGTCGCGCACGAGATCCGGAACCCCCTGAACTTCATCAACCTCTCCATCGACCACGTGCGCGAGCGCCTCCATCCGGAGGAGGCGCGCCGGCGCGAGGACTTCGACCGGATCCTCATCAACATGAAGGCGGAGATCAGCCGGCTGAACCGGCTGGTGGGCGATTTCCTCTCCTTCGGCAAGCCCATGCGCCTCCACCCTCGCCTCGTTTCCGTGGAGGAGGTGCTGCGCGAGGTGGCCGCGCTCGTGGACCACAAGGCCAGGGACCAGGGCATCACCCTGGAGGTGGCCGCGGACGAAGGCCTGCCGCGGATCGTCGCCGACCCGGAGCTCCTGAAGACCTGCTTCCTCAACCTGATGATCAACGCCGTGGACGCGATGCCGGAGGGCGGGGTACTGGGAATCGCGGTGCGGCGGGCCGCCGCCGAGCAGTCGGATACGCTGGTGGTGACGGTGCGGGACAGCGGGCACGGGATGTCGGTCGAGGACATCCAGTCCGCCTTCGAGCCGTACTTCTCGACCAAGGACACGGGCTTCGGCCTCGGCCTGGCCTTGACCAAGAAGATCGTGGCCGACCACGGAGGCACGATCGTCCTCGAGAGCGCGCCCGGCCACGGCACCACCGCGCGCATCACGTTGCCCCTGGTCGCCGATCACGCCGCCGCGGCATCGCAGCAGGTCCTCGTATCGTGATCCGCCTCCGGCGAGTGATGCACAGCGAGGAGCCGATTCACTCGGCGACGAGCGGCATGGGGGGTAGCGCGAAGCGCGTAGGGGGGCGCATCCATCTGACGAGGCGCGCCCCCCTGCATTGGTCATGAAAGGCAGAGTTCTCGTCGTCGACGACGAGCGCCGGCAGCGCGACATCCTGCAGATGATCCTGGAGGCGGAAGGCTACGAGACGACTGCCGCCTCCAATGGACGCCAGGCCCTGCAGGCCGCGGTGGCCGAGCCCTTCGACGTCGTCCTCACCGACCTCAAGATGCCCGACATGAACGGCATCGAGCTGCTCTCCGAGCTTCCCAAGCAGCCCGCCGGCCCCTGCGTCATCCTCATGACCGCGCACGGCACCATCGACAGCGCGGTGGACGCGATGCGCAAGGGCGCCTTCGACTACCTCACCAAGCCCCTGGAGAAGGACGAGCTCCTTCTCGTCCTGCGGCGGGCCATGGAGCGCAGCCACCTCGTGCGCGAGAACCGGATGCTGCACGAGCAGCTCCGCGACCGCTTCCGCCTCGACANGGCCTCGACCTCGACCGTCCTCATCTACGGCGAGAGCGGCACCGGCAAGGAGCTCGTGGCCAAGGCCCTCCATCACGAGAGCGATCGCCGGGGCCGGCCCTTCTACGCCGTCAACGTGGCCGCCCTGCCCGAGAGCATCCTGGAGGCCGAGCTCTTCGGATACGAGAAGGGCGCGTTCACGGGCGCGGAGGGGCGCAAGGTCGGCCTCTTCGAGCAGGCCTCGGGGTCGACGCTCTTCCTCGACGAGGTGGGCGACCTCAAGCGTGACCTGCAGGTGAAGCTGCTGCGCGCACTGCAGGAGCGCGAGATCCTGCGCGTGGGCGGGACCGAGCGCATCAAGATCGACGTCCGCATCGTGGCCGCCACCAATCACGATCTCGAGAAGGCGGTGCGCGAAGGGCGCTTCCGCGAGGACTTGTACTACCGGCTGAGCGTCATCCCCATCGCCCTGCCCCCCCTGCGCGAGCGGCGCACGGACATCCCGCTGCTCGTCGAGCACTTCATCTCCAAGTACGCGGGCGGGCGCAAGCGTGCGATCACGGACGAGGCGCTCAAGATCCTCATGGGCTACGACTGGCCCGGGAACGTGCGCGAGCTGGAGTCCGTGATCGAACGCGCCCTGCTGCTCGGGGACGACGACCGCATCCTCCCCCCCGACCTGCCCGCCGCCGTGCGCTCGGGCCTGAGCGCGCGCCGCGGGCTCTTCGACCTCGACATCCCCGAATCCGGCATCGACATCGAGGAGCTGGAGCGCGCCCTCATCGTCAAGGCGCTTCAAAAAGCCGGCGGCAACGTGTCGCGGGCGGCCCGGCTGCTGGGCCTCAGCCGGCGCACGCTGCAGTACCGTCTCGAGAAGATGCAGGGTGCACTGGATGGGGCACCCGCTGCACCAAAAGGAGCGGGCGCACCCTGAACGGGCGCTTCGCCCGCCTCCGCATTCGGCTTTCCGGTCGGGGGTTTAGGGCGCGACACGACAAGTTTGTGGTGATGGCACCGGCCTTGCTCCCTTGACGTGCCGCACGTGGGCGGATCTGCCCCGTTGCCAAGGAGATTGCGAAACACATGAAGAAGTTTGCCCTGCTGCTGTCCCTCGTGTTCGTGGCCGGCGTGGCCGTCGCCGACGAGGCCAAGAAGCCCGAGGCGCCGAAGGCCCCCGAGAAGGCTGTCGCCGCGAAGACCGAGGCGAAGGCCGACGCCACGAAGGCCGTTGCGGAGAAGGGGAAGACGCACGAAGTCACCGCCGAGGTCGTCTCCGTCGACGCCGCCAAGAACACGATCACCCTCAAGGGCGAGAAGGAGAACCACACGGCTCCGGTGGACGCCAAGGCCGCGGGCGCTCTCAAGACCGTGAAGGCCGGCGACAAGGTCACCGTCACCTGCTGGGACAACGCGAAGGGTGAGCACGAGAAGGTCGTCGCCATCGTTCCGGCGAAGGTCGCTGCTCCCGCCAAGCAGTAACAGACTTCAGCTCGAGCCGTGCGGGGCGCCAGGCCAGATCGGCCAGCCGGCGCCGCTCGGTCGGCGGCCCCGGCCGCTCGCCCATCTTTCATTGAGCTCGCGGCCCTGGTGACGTGACGTCGCAAGGTAGGCTCGCATGCCTCCGCGGGCGTACGCCTCCCTCGCTAGGCGCGACACAGAGCGCCGCCTTCCGCCGCCGCGATCGTGCGACCCCGTTCCCGTTCCCGTCTCCGTCCGTTCAGCCGTCCGCGTTCCGTCTTAGAATGCGCGGAGGCATGGAGCAGCAGAAAGGGCTCGACTTCGGGCCGGGGGCCGAGAAGCCGAAGCCGCAGCGTCGCACGTGGACGGTCAGCCAGCTCACCGACCGCCTGCAGGGCGTCCTCGAGACCGAGTTCTTCGACGTGTGGGTCGAGGGCGAGGTCTCGAACGTGACCATGCCCGCCTCCGGGCACTGGTACTTCTCGCTCAAGGATTCCAGCGCGCAGGTCCGCGCGGTGGTCTGGAAGACCGCGGCCCGGCTCATCAAGTTCAAGCCCAGGGACGGCATGAAGGTGCTCGTGCGGGGCGCGGTGCGCGTCTATCCGCCGAAAGGCGAGTACCAGATCGCGGTCGAGGTCATCGAGCCCCTGGGCAAGGGATCGCTGCAGCAGGCCTTCGAGGAGCTGAAGGCCAGGCTCGAGAAGGAAGGCCTGTTCGCGGCCGCGCGCAAGCGCCCGCTCCCCATGCTGCCGCGCCGCATCGCCGTCCTGACCTCGCCCACGGGCGCCGTCATCCAGGACATCCTGCGCGTGGTGCATCGACGCGTTGCGCCGCCGCGCGGACGGGGCCTTGAACATCCGCCTGGCCCGCGTGCGCGGCTTCGACGTGCTGATCGTGGCCCGCGGCGGCGGCAGCCTGGAGGACCTATGGCCGTTCAACGAGGAGCTGGTGGCGCGGGCCCTGGCGGAGTCGAAGATCCCGACCATCTCCGCCGTCGGGCACGAGACCGACTTCACGATCGCGGACTTCGTGGCCGACGTACGCGCGGCCACGCCGTCCGCGGCGGCGGAGATCGTGGTCGGCGTGAAGGACGAGCTGTGCGCGCGCATCGAAGCGCTGCGCCGGCGCGCCGACGGGGCCTTGAACATCCGCCTGGCCCGGGTGCGTGCGCGCGTCAACGCGCTCACCCAGCACCGCGTCTTCGAAGCGGAGCGCGGCCGAATCCGCAACCACGCCCAGCGCGTGGACGATCTCGCGCGGAGGACGCGGACGGGGCTCCTCCGCCGCGTGGAGCGCGCCCGGGAGCGGTATCGCCGCGCGGGCGAGCGGCTGGAGGCGTTCCGATGGGACCGCCAGATCGCGCAGCGGCGGATGCGCGTCGCGGCCCAGGAGGATCGGCTGGCGGGCTGGGCGCGCCCCTACGTCGCCGCACGGCGGGCCGCCTTCGCACGACTGGCCGGCAAGCTGGACTCGCTCTCGCCCCTGGCCGTGCTCGGGCGAGGCTACGCGCTCGTGTTCGACGGCTCGGGCCGCCTCGTGCGCGCCGCGGCCGATGTCGCCGTCGGCGATGCGCTCCGCATCCGGGTGCAAACGGGGGAAGGAGGACGCGTGACCGCGGAGGAGACTCCCACCTTCGAGGCGGCCCTCCAGAAGCTGGACGAGATCGTGCAGAAGCTCGAGAAGGGCGACCTTCCGCTCGAGCAGTCGCTCCTGCTCTACGAGGAGGGCGTGCGGCTCTCGCGCCTGTGCCACGCCAAGCTGGAGGAGGCGGAGGGCAAGATCGAGCTGCTCCTCAAGGACGCGCGCGGCGATCTCGTCGTGGATGCCGATGGCCGTCCCAAGAAGGCGCCGTTCACCGGCGGCAACGGGTGAGGCGCTGAGGACAGACCTCGCCGCGGAGCAGCCACCCACCGACGATGGTGGCCGTCAGGGACAGCCACCCACCGACGGTGGTGGCCGCCAGTGGCTGGAGGCGCGGCGGCGGCGGATCGAGGCCGCGCTCGACGCCGCACTGCCCGCCGAGTCCCACTGGCCTCCCACCATCCATCGCGCCATCCGCTACAGCCTGTTCGCTGGCGGCAAGCGCATCCGGCCCCTCCTGGTGCTGGCCGCGGGCGAAGCGGTGGGGGGCGCCGACGACGCCCTCCTGCCCCTGGCCTGCGCGGTCGAGATGATCCACACCTACAGCCTCATCCACGACGACCTCCCGGCCATGGACAACGACGACCTGCGCCGCGGCAAGGCGACCTCGCACAAGGTCTTCGGTGAGGCCATCGCCATCCTGGCCGGCGATGCCCTCCTCACCCAGGCCTTCCATCTGCTCGTGGACGTCGATCCGCGCGACCTGTCGGACGAGCGCCTGTCCCGCCGGCTGCGCGCGGCGGCCATCCTGGGTGCGGCGGCCGGCACGTCGGGCCTCATCGGCGGCCAGGTGGCGGATCTGGAGGCGGAAGGCCGCGACGACGTCCGGCTCGCCGACCTGGAGCGCCTTCACCGCGCCAAGACGGGCGCGCTGCTCGGCGCCTGCGTGGTGGGCGGCGGCGTGCTGGGGGGCGGGAGCGAAGACGATCTCGGCCGCCTGGCACGGTTCGGAGAGGCCATCGGCCTCGCCTTCCAGGTGGTGGACGACATCCTCGACGCGACGGAAGGCGCGGCCCAGCTCGGCAAGACCGCGGGCAAGGACGCCGCCGCGGGCAAGGCGACCTACGTGCGGCTCCTGGGCCTCGACGGCGCCCGCCAGACGGCGGCGCGCCTGCTCGGCGAGGCTCAGGCCGCGATCGCGCCCCTGGGCGAGCGGGGCGCGGTCCTTCGCGGCCTGGCCGGCCTCATCGTCGATCGACACGCGTGAGGCCTCACTGACGTCGGTTCGGCTCGACGTCGTCCTGGTCGAGCGTGGACTGGCTCCGTCGCGGGAGAAGGCGCAGGCCCTGGTCATGGCCGGCCGCGTACGCGTCGACGGCCAGCCCGCGACCAAGGCCGGCACCGCCGTGCGCGCGGATGCGGCGGTGGACGTGCTCCCGGGCCCCGAGCACGTGGGCCGCGGGGCGATCAAGCTCGAGGGCGCGCTCGACGCGCTCGGCGTCGATCCGCGCGGCCGTATCGCCCTCGACATCGGCGCCTCGACCGGGGGGTTCACGGAGACCCTGCTGCAGCGGGGCGCCGCGCGCGTCTATGCCGTGGACGTGGGCCGCGGCCAGCTCCACGAGAGCCTCCGCAGGGACGCGCGCGTGGTCGTGCTCGAGCGCGTCAACGCCCGCCATCTCTCGCCGCGCGTGGTGCCCGAGGCCTGCGCTGTCGCCACCGTCGACGTCTCGTTCATCTCGGTGGCCAGGATCCTGGGTGCGCTGCGCTCGGTGCTCGCCCCCGATGGCGACGCGGTCGTCCTGGTCAAGCCGCAATTCGAGGTCGGGCGCGGGCAGGTCGGACGCGGTGGTATCGTGAAGGACCCGGTGAAGCACCTGCAGGCCCTGCGCGACGTGGCGAACGCGGCCCGATCGGAGGCGAAGCTCGTCGTGGTCGGGGCGTGCCCGTCGCCGATCACGGGCATGGAAGGCAACCGCGAGTTCTTCCTCCATCTGCGGACGGCGGGCGTGGGGCCGATGGAGGCGAGGACGCTCGAGGAGCTGCTGGCGAGGACGGTGCGCGGATGAGCACCGTCGGCATCCTGGTGCGGCCGGACCTCGGCCAGGCGGGACCGGCCGTGCGCGACCTGGTGGCCTGGCTGCAGGGGCGCAGCGTCGGGGCCTGCCTCGACCAGCACACGGCCGCCCTGGTGGAAGTGGCGGACCGCGTGGCCTGCCGCGTGGCCTCGAGCCGCGAGGTGGCCGCCACCGCGGACGTGCTCGTCGTGCTGGGGGGGGACGGCACCCTTCTCGCCTCCAGCCACCTCGTCGATCGTCCGGTACCCGTGCTGGGCGTGAACTTCGGCAGCCTCGGGTTCCTCACCGAGATCACCATGGCCGAGCTGTACCCCACCCTCGAAGGCGTGCTGGGCGGTGACTACCGGTTCGAAGAGCGGCGGATGCTCCGCGCCCGTGTGCAGCAACGGGATGCCCCCGACACCACGGGCGACGTCCTCAACGACGTCGTGGTGACCAAGGCGGCGCTGTCCCGCATCATCGAGCTGGACGTGGCCGTCGACGGACTCTTCGTGTCCGCGTTCCGCGCGGACGGGCTCATCGTCTCGTCACCCACGGGCTCGACCGCCTACAACCTCGCCGCGGGCGGTCCGATCCTCCACCCCACGCTCGACGCGGTGGTGCTCACGCCCATCTGCCCGCACATGCTCACCAATCGGCCCCTGGTGGTGAGCGACCGCTCGTCGATCGAGGTGCGCCTGCGCGCGGGGCGCGAAAGCGACGCCCACCTCACCCTCGACGGACAGCGCGGCTTCCCCCTGCGCGGCGGCGACGTCGTCACCGTCACCCGCAGCCCGCGCACGATCCGCCTGGTCAAGGCGCAGCGTGATTATTTCGAGGTGCTGCGCACGAAGCTGAAGTGGGGGGAGTCGGAGACCCGGTAAGGCAGCGGTAGCGCAGCTGAGGTCTACCCCAGGGTGACGTGGATCACCGCGCCACCCGCGCACGGACCCCGCCGCTTGGACGCGGGGATTCGCTCGCGTTAGACTCGCGGGCCCGTGCCTGGATCAGGTTGAATCGCGATCAGCTTCTCGCGTACCGAACGGCGGCCTGGAGCAACGCCGAAGAATGCGAGGCCTTCCTCGGCCGCGTCGAGGGCGTGGCCCCCGAGGACGTCCTCGCGATGCTCAAGACCCTCACCGACCGGGCCCTGACCGGCGACGCCGTGCTCCACCGGCGCCGCTGCGCGGCCTTCGCACGCCTGGCCGGGCACGTCCGCGACCACGCTCTGTTCCCGCACTACTTCAACACCTTGAAGTTTCCGGACCACGAGGTGCGGGCCACCATCGCCCCCCTCATGGCCCAGGTGACGGCGGTGGCCGACCACCCCCAGGTGTGCGAGCTGCTCCGCTCGCGCGACGAGGAGCTGCGGTCCCTGGGCGCAGGCATCCTCAAGCAGGTCGGCGGAAAGACCGTGCTCGGCCTGATCTCGTCGATGATGGCGGAGCGCGACTTCCCCGGGCGGCGTGAGGCCATCGATCTCATCGTCCCCCTGGCCGGGCATCACGCGATCCCCGCCCTGGCCGCGGTGCTGGCCGTGGGCAAGCCTCTCGAGAAACGGCAGGCTCTCCGCTATCTCGCGGATCGCCGGTACGTCGCGGCCAGCCTGGTCACGGCCCTCGAGGCCATGACGCAGGCGTTCGCCGATCACAGTGAAGCGGTGGTGATGGACGCGATCGCCGCCTACGCCGCCCTGTGCACGGAGGCCCTGTACTTCGAGACCCTCGCCCGCTTCCTCGACAACGACAGCCCCAACGTGGTGATGGCCGCGATCGCGGGCCTGCAGCGGTTCGACTCCGCGCGCGCGGTGGAGACCCTCGAGCGAAAGCTCCTGGACGGCCCCACGAGCGTCCGCCTGGCCGCCCTCAGCGCGATGGAGGCGATCGGCAACGACGCCATCGTGCCCGCCGTCGTCGACGCCCTCGGCCATCGCACCCTCAACGTGCGGACGCGGGCGGCGGAGATCCTGGCCCGCCTGAGCCAGGAGCGCCGCATCGACTTCTCGCGCACCATCGTGTACCTCCTGCGCACCGGCGACGTGAACCTGCGCCGGATGGCCGCCGACCTCGCGCGCTCGGTCACCAGCGGCAAGGAGGACCTGTGGCCGAAGCTCGTCCGCTTCCTGCGCGACGAGGACTGGTGGGTGCGCGAGCGCGTCGTCGACGCCCTGGTCGAGCTGGCCGGGCGCGCGCTCACGCCGTTGCTGTCCGAGCTGTTGGCCGATCCTTCCGACGTCGTGCGGCGCTTCGCGGTGGAGGTGCTGGCCCGCCTCAACGATCCGGACGCCATCGCCTTGCTCGTCCGCACGGCCATGATGGACGACGACTGGTGGGTGCGCGAGCGCGCGGTCGAGGCCCTGGCCGCCTTCCGTGACCCGCGCGTGGTGCCCGACATCGTCAACATCATGCAATCCGTCCCCGGGGCGGAGCTCGTCTGCCTCCAGGCCCTGCTCGATCTCCGGGCCACGGAGACCGCGGCCGAGGTCGCCAGCCTGCTCGACGCCGAAGACCCCGACGTGCGCCTCAAGGCGGTGGAGTGCCTGGATGGGCTGCGGGCGGTGGCGCAGGCCCCGCTCGTCGAGCGCGTGCTCAGCGATCCCAACGCGGCGGTGCGGCAGGCGGCGAGGGACACGCTGGGCCGCTGGAAGATCGCGGCCCGGCCGCTGACGGCCCGGGGAGGCCTCTCCTCCCTGGATGCGCTGCTCGTCGCCTGCGTGGAGAAGGGAGCGGACGACCTCATCCTGTCCCCCGGGCAGGCGCCGTACCTGAAGAAGCTCGGGCGCATGGCGACCCTGGAATCGGCGCGGCTGAGCGGGAACGCCGTCGAGACGCTCCTGGCTCCCCGCCTCTCCTCGGTGCAGGCCGCCGAGCTCCGGGCCGGGCGCGAAGTCGATTTCTCGTACGAGGTCTCATCCCACGGGCTGCGTTTCCGCGCCAACGACTACCGGCAGCTCGGCGGAATGGGCGCCGTGTTCCGCGCCGTCCCCTCGCACGTCCCCGCGCTGGAGACCCTCGGCCTGCCCCCGGTGGTCGAGAGCTTCGCCGCCTTCCGTGACGGCCTGGTCCTGGTGGGGGGGCCGACGGGCTCCGGGAAGTCCACCACCCTGGCCGCGATCGTCGACATGATCAACCGCGACACGACCAGGCACATCATCAGCCTCGAGGACCCGATCGAGTTCGTGTACCCGCGGCGCAAGGGCCTGGTCAACCAGCGTGAGGTCGGGACCCACCTGCGCTCGACGGCCACCGCCCTGCGTTCCATGCTGCGGCAGGACCCCGACGTGCTCGTGGTGGGCGAGATGCGCGACCTGCCCACCATCCAGTTCGCCGTCACCGCCGCCGAGACCGGGCACCTCGTGTTCGGCACCCTCCACACCGCGTCCGCGGACACCACCATCGACCGCATCGTCAACGCCTTCCCGTCGCACTCGCGCGACCAGGTCCGCTCCATGGTCGCGGACAGCCTCCAGGCGGTGCTCTGCCAGCACCTCATCCCCCGCCGCGACGGCTCCGGCCGGGTGCTGGCGGCGGAGGTCCTCCTCAACAACGACGCGGTGGCGAACCTCATCCGCAAGGGAAAGGCGTTCCAGATCCCGGCCGTGGTGGCCACCGCGCGGTAATCGGGCATGCAGGCCATGGACACCGAGCTGCGGCGCCTGGTGCGGGAGGGCGTGATCACGCCGGAAGAGGCCTACATGCGCGCCTCGAGCAAGAAGGAGTTCGAGAAGGACGAATCTGCCGCTTCCCCTCCCGGAGCGCCTCCCGGGCGCGCGGAACGGTCGTAGGGGAGGCGGAGCCCGCCCATGGCGCGCATCGACTCGTTCCTCCGCCTCGTCGTCGAGCAGCGCGCCAGCGACCTCCACCTCTGCGCGGGCGCCCCGCCCATCGTGCGCCTGAGCGGCGAGCTGGTCCCCCTGCCTTTCCGGACCCTGTCCGACCTGGAGGCGCGCCGCCTCCTCCTGGAGATCCTCTCCGACGCGCAGCGGAAGACGGTCGAGACGGAGAAGGACCTGGACCTCGTCTACGACCTCGAAGGGCAGGCGCGGTTCCGCGGCAACGTCTTCTTCCACAAGCACGGCATCGGGGCCGTGTTCCGGGTGATCCCCCGCCGCATCCCCGACATCGACGAGCTCGACCTCCCGCGGGCGGTCCGGAACTTCACCCGCCTCGCCAACGGGCTCGTCCTCGTCACCGGCCCCACGGGATCGGGGAAGACGACGACCCTGGCCGCGATCATCCACGAGATCAACCGCTCGCATGCGCGCCACATCGTGACCATCGAAGACCCCATCGAGTTCATCCACGATCCGATCCAGAGCCTCGTCACCCATCGCGAGGTGGGCACCCACGCCGAGACCTTCGCGGGCGCGCTCCGCGCCGCGCTGCGCGAGCCGCGGAGACGGGCGTGCTCGTGTTCGCAACCCTTCACACGAATTCGGCCGCGAAGTCGATCCACCGCCTGATCGACCTCGTCCCCGAGTCGAGCCGCGACCACATGCGCGGCATGATCTCGGTGCTCCTGCGGGGGGTGCTGGCCCAGCGACTCTGTCGCCGGCGCGGGGGCGAGGGACGCGTGGCCGCGGTCGAGGTGCTGCTGCACGATTACGCCGTCGCCAACATGATCCGCGAGGACAAGCTCCACCAGCTGGAGGCCCACCTGCAGTCCGCCAGCCCGGAGACGAGCGGGATGCAGAGCCTGGACCGCTGCCTGCTCGGCTACGTCCGCACCCGCGTCATCGACCCCGCGGAGGCGCTCAAGGTCGCGAACCATCCGGAGATGCTGGGCTCCGCCCTGGCCGCGCTACCGCGGGAGGCGGACTAGCCATGCCCGGTCCGCCGGACCCGGCCGCCCTGGAGAGCGCCCGCCGCCTCGAGCAGGGCGGCCGGGCGGACGAGGCGGCGCGCGCCTACGTGCAGGCCGGCGCGATCGCGGACGGCGTGCGGGTGATGCGGGGATGCGGCCGGCTCGACGCCGCGGCGCGGATGCTGTCGGATGCCGGCCTCCTCCTGGAGGCGGCGGAGTGCCACGTGGAAGGGGGCGATGCCGCCGCCGGCCTGGAGAGGCTGCTGCGGGTGGCGCCCCGGGACCCGCGCTACCGCGAGGCCGCCCGCTTCGCCGTGCGTCTGGCCTGCCAGCTCGACACCCTCGGTGTCCGCTTCGAGCAGTTCGTGGGCTCGTTCATCGCCACCGGTGCGGAGGCGGATGAGGATCTGCCGGTCCTCTACGACCTCGGCGAGCTCTATCTGCGGCACGGGATGCCGGAGAACGCGCAGGAGGTGTTCGAGAAGGTCATGGCCCGCGGACCGGGCTATCGCGGCGTCCAGCAGCGCCTGGCCGACTTGCACCAGGACTCGCCCGCCCTCGACGGCAGGCTGGCCCAGGTGTTCGGCGAGGACGAGCGCTTTCGGCGCGCGGCACGGCGCACCGGCCCCTCCGCGCGACCGGCATCGGATGCGCCGCCGATGGCGGGATCGCCCGCGGTCCCCACCCGGCGTCTCGAGGCGATCGACCTCGACGCTCCGGCGCCGTCGCCGACGTTCGCCGCGGGCACGACCGTCGCCGACCGGTATCGCATCGAGGCGGAGATCGGGCGTGGCGGCATGGCCACGGTGTACCGGGCCCGCGACCTCGAGCTGTCGGAGGAAATCGCGCTGAAGGTCTTCCGTCCCGCGCCGGACGACGAAGAGGGCCTGGCCCGGTTCCGCCAGGAGCTCAAGGTCTCGCGGCGGCTGGTCCACCCGAACGTCACCCGCCTGTACGACATCGGCAATCACCGGGGACACCGCTACATCAGCATGGAGCTGCTCGTCGGCCACAGCGTGGAGGAGCTCATCGGATCCGCCTGGCCGCTGCGCCGAGGCCTCGATTGCCTGATCCAGGTCTGCGCGGGCCTCGCCGCCGCCCACGCCGAGGGCGTCATCCACCGCGACATCAAACCCGGCAACATCTTCCTGACCCGGGAAGGACTGGCCAAGATCATGGACTTCGGGATCGCCCGCCAGCGCGCGGCGGCCGGGGTCACCCAGGCCGGGATGATCATCGGCACGCCGGAATACCTCTCCCCCGAGCAGATCTCGGGAGGCGCGGCCGCGGAGACGAGCGATTTGTACGCCCTGGGCGTGGTCGCCTACGAGATGTTCACGGGCAAGAAGCCGTTCGTGCACGACGAGCTCCTCCGGCTGCTGCAGATGCACCTGGTGATGCCGCCGGAGCCACCTTCGCGCCACCGGCCCGGCCTTCCGGACGCTCTCGAGAAAGCGATCCTCACTCTCCTCCGGAAGGATCCGCAGGAGCGGTTCCAGAGCGCGCGTGCCGCCGGCAGCGCGCTGGCCGCCGTCAGCAGCTCGCTGAGGGGCTGAGACGCGGCCGTCGCGGGCCGGTCACCGGCGGACGCTGTCGTATACTGCCTCCCCATGTCCGGGCCGTCCGAAGATCCGAGAGTGTGGTCGTTGGTAGGCATGGTGCATCCGCAGGACCGGATTTCCGTGATCGAGCTCCGGCCCCTGCCCTTCCGGATCGGCCGCCGCCCCGCCCTCCACCTGACCCTTCCCGCCGAGTCGGTCTCCACCGAGCACGCGGAGTTCTACGGGGACGGCCACGCCCTCCGGCTGCGCGACCTGGGGAGCACGAACGGGACGTTCGTGAATCGGCTGCGCATCCAGGACGCAGTGGTCCGGGACGGCGACGTCGTGCATTTCGCCGATCTCCAGTTCCAGGTCGTCACGAGCCCGGCGCCGACGCGCCGACCGACCGCCGTCTTCCAAGGGCTTCCTTCGCCTCAGCCCCTCCTCGGCGACACGGTACGGCTCCGGGAGCTGTTGCGGATCGGGGCGGTCGGCGCCGTATTCCAGCCGATCGTGGAGCTTCCCGGCCGCCGGGTCGTGGGTCACGAGGCGCTCGGTCGCGGAAAGCACCCCGGCCTGCCCGAGAGCCCGACCGAGCTGTTCCAGACCGCGGCCGCGGTGGGGATGGAGGTCGAGCTGAGCCGGCTCTTCCGCCGGAAGGTCATCGCGACGCTCTCCGGCCGCTCCGATTTTCCCGTCGTGTCCGTCAATACCCATCCCGCGGAGCTCCGCCAACCCGGTCTCGTCGAGTCGCTCGGGGAGCTGTCGCGGGACGCGCCCCACGTGGAGTTCACGGTGGAGATCCACGAGGGCTCCATCGTCAACGTCGCCGAGATCGTCGCCCTCAAGGCCGCGCTGCGGGATCGCGCGATCAAGCTCGCCTACGACGACTTCGGGGCCGGACAGGCCCGGCTCCTCGAGCTGGGCGAGGCGCCGCCGGATCTTCTCAAGTTCGACATCCGCTTCATCCGCGACGTGCACAAAGCGCCCCCTTCCCGGCGGCGCCTGCTCCGCTCCCTCGTGAGCATCGTGCGCGACCTCGGGGCGGAACCGGTGGCGGAGGGCGTGGAGAAGGACGAGGAGGCCGAGGCCTGCATCGACGTCGGCTTCACGCGCGCCCAGGGGTACCTCTTCGGCGTCCCGCGGCCGGTCGACGGCTGACCTCCGCCCGCGCGTCAGCGCAGCCGGATCACACCCTCGGGCTCGCCGCGCGGGACCAGCGCCACCGAATCGATGTCCGCCGTGCCGGGGGCGCGCCCGAGCGTGATCACGAGATCGGATCCACCGGACGTCGCGTAGGAGTAGGGGTGGCGCACGTGGAAGGGCCCGCTCATCGGGTACGTGGTCCAGCGGACGCTCGGGCTCCAGAAGCTCCGCTCCCCCACGTAGAGGACGCCGCTCCCTTCCCCGTCCACGCGCAGCTCGAGGTTGCGCTTGCGCGCGTCCTCGGTCGCGCGCAGGAACACGCCGTCCCACCGGCCGCGCAGGCGCAGCCGCCCATCCTGGACCCTCGCGCCGCGATCCTCGTGCACGTCCTGCATGGTCTCGTCCGCGCCGTCTACGCGCAGGCGGTCGCCGGCGAAGGCCAGGCGGGATCCGTGCGCTCCTGCGAGCACGATAGGGTGCTCGCGGATCTCGACCCTGCCGTCCGCGAGGCGCGGCAGGGCGAAGATGACGAGCCGTCGCGTCGCGTAGAAGGCGATCGGGCTGTGCGACACGTCCCACAGCTCGGGATGGGCGGCCGCCACCGGCCGCTGCCGCAGCCGCTCCCAGCGATAGTCGTAGGCGAACGCGCCCAGCGCCTGGACGGCCACGGAGAGCACGCTCAGCCCCACGGTCAGCTTGGGCGCGAGATCGTATCCATCGGGAAGGAACAGGAACAGCAGGGGCAGGGCATCCGTCATGAGGCGCGGTCCCCAGCACTCGCCTCCGTGCCACTCCGCCCAGCGGCCGACGAAGATCCAGTGCGCGAGGACGGCCGCACCGCAGGTGGCGGCCAGGACGCGATCGTCGTAGCGGAGCGCGCGCACCAGGCCCGCCGCCGCCATGAGCGCGATCGGCGTGAAGACGAAGAGGCCCTTGCCCGGCGAAACCAGCAGTCCGAGGTGGCCTTCCCCCCAGGGGGCGGAGAAGCGACCGGCGGCGGGAAGTCCCTGGCGCCACGGCGACCCGAAGTACGCCCAGTGATACGCGAGCACGAGGGCGGCCGGGGGCATCGCCCAGGCCGCGAGCAGCGGGATCCGCCGCGGCCAGCGCACGGCGATTCCGATGGCGAGCGCCGCCACCAGCGCGATGTCGGCGTAGCGCGCGGCGACCGCGAAGGCGAGGGGCAGGCCCGCGCGTCCCGCCCAACGGTCGTCGCCTTCGGCGCGAACCATGCACAGGAGGGCCGCGGACAGAGAGAGCACGGCCGCGGGATGCTGCCAGAGGGCCTGGCTCGTGGACCAGACGCTGGTGCCGAGCGCGAACACGGCCGCCGCCCACAGGGCCTCGCGATGCGGGCGACGGCGCCCGATGGCGAGATAGAGGAGCGCGGCCGCCGCCGCCGAGAACAGCGAAGCGGCCCATTTTCCGGCCAGGGCCAGGCCCGTCTCGTCCAGCGCGAACAGGGCGCGTGCGGCCGCGAACACCGGGGCGGCAAGGACGGCGGAGCCGATCGGATAGATCGAGACGCGGTGCGCGCCGACCTGACGCGCGAACGGCTCCTCGACGTCGGGGTAGGCGTCGAGGTCGAGGCGGCGCTGCTGGACGAGGCTGGCCGCGACGCGCTCGGTCGGCCGCGCGTCGCCGGAGCCGATGGGCCGCCCGTTCGCGACGAGGGCCACGAACAGCACGAGAGAGAGCCGGACGGCCGAGACCGGTGAAGGGCCGACCGGCGGTGGAAGGGGCTCTTCGGGCTCGGGCGTCCGGCCGCCCATCAGGCGCGCGCGCTCAAGACGGGCTGGGCGACGGTGCGGCCTGGGCGACGGCGCCGCGGTGGCGCTGGTAGAGGTTCACCCAGCGCTCGTGCTCGGCCAGCGTCTCGCTGAACTGGTGGCTGCCGTCGTTGCGGCTCACGAAGTACAGCTCGCGGCTGTCCGCGGGATGCAGCGCGGCCTGGAGGGATGCGCGGCCGGGCGAGGCGATGGGACCCGGCGGCAGCCCGGGAAGGCGGTAGGTGTTGTACGGCGAATCCACGTCGAGGTCGCCCTTGCGGATGTTGCCATCCCAGGTCCCCGCCTTGCGCAGGGCGTAGATGACGGTCGGGTCCGTCTGCAGCGGCATCCGCTTCTGGAGCCGGTTCAGGAACACGGCGGCCACGCGCGGCCGCTCCTCCGGACGCGCCGTCTCCGTCTCCACGATCGAGGCCAGGGTCACGATCTGCCGCGGCGTGCGGCCACTCGGCAGCCGGGGCAACTCGGGCGCGATCACGGCGCGGAAGCGGCGCACCATGCGCGAGACGAGCTGGGCTGCGGGATCGGGCCCGCGCGGGATGTCGTAGGTATCGGGAAAGAGATAGCCCTCGAGGTCCTTCGCGTCCGGATCGAGGTCCTGGATGAGCTGCGGGTTGCGCGCGGCGGCGAGGAAGGCCTCGGCGGGGATGCCCTTGACCGCGGCCAGGCGGGCCATGTCCTCGAGGTTCGTGCCTTCGGGGAAGGTGACGGTGTGGCGCACGACGTCACCGCGCACGAGCTTGTCCACGATCTGCTCGAGGCTCATCGGCCCTTCGAGCTCATACTCGCCGGCACGCAGCCGCCCCGCCTCTCCGCGGCTGAGCACGTAGACGCGGAAGACTTCCGGATGCAGGACCAGCCCGAGCCGATGGAGCTGGCGGCCGATGTCGAGGACGCCGGCGCCCGGGGCGACGAGGAGGGGCTGCGGAGGATCGCCGCTGCCGCGCACCGGCCAGCGCGTCTCATGGAACCACGCGCCGTAGGCGACCGCGAGCAGGAGGAGGACGAGGACGAGCTTGCGCAAGGCCGCGCTCAGGCTCCGGCCGCGCTTTCGCTCCTTCCAGCCCAGGCCGGCCTCGCGCAGCTTCTCCTCCGCTTCTACGGTGGTGAGCCGCTCGTCGCGCGTGACGACGGGCACGTGGGCCAGCCGCCGGCGCAGGCCTTCCACGAAACCGAGCACCTTTTCCGCTTGCGGACCGCGCGTGCCGTCCATGTTGAGGGGCAGGCCGACGACGACGGCGGCCACCTCGTGGCGGCGGGCCAGGTCGGCCACGGCCGCCGCGTCCTTGCGCCCTCCCTTCCGGGTGACGGTCGTGAGCGCGGAGGCCAGGGTGGCCGTCTCGTCCGAGAGGGCCACGCCGATGCGGCGATCGCCGACGTCGAGTCCCATGTGCCGCCCCCGCGCTCCGATGGGCATCGAGGCGCCTCCGCGATCGAGTATAGCGTGGCCGCGCGGCCGTTCCTTGACTGCCGCGGAGCGCTCTGCCATGCTTCGCGCGCCTTCACCCTTCCCATGCAACCGTCCAAGTACAAGGTGCTCGAGGAGCTCGGGGCCGGCGGCATGGGCAAGGTCTACAAGGGTCTGCTCATCGGGCAGTCCGGTTTCCAGCGCCCGATCGTGATGAAGCAGCTCCGGCAGACCGACGATGCCGGCCACCTCCGCATGTTCGTGGACGAGGCGCGACGATACGCCGTCCTCGACCACGAGAACATCGGCCGCATCTTCGATTTCGACACCGTCGACGACAAGCTCTGCATCATCCTCGAGTACATCGACGGCTGGAGCCTGATCGAGTACCTCGAGCGGCACCGCGAGCTGCGGCGCCTCCCCGACGTGGACCTCTCCATCTTCATCGCCAGCCGCGTCTGCCGCGCCCTGCAATACGTGTTCGAGCGCTCCGCCATCGTCCACCGCGACATCAGCCCCAGCAACATCATGATGACGCGCGAGGGCACGGTGAAGCTGATCGACTTCGGAATCGCCACCCAGAGCGGGACCCGCGACTCCAGCCTGACCGGCAAGCCCGCCTACATGGCGCCGGAGATGGTGGTGGAGCTGCGCGCGGACAACCGCAGCGACCTCTTCTCGCTCGGCACCGTGCTCTTCGAGATGCTGACCAATGAGCGCCTCTTCCAGGGCAAGACCACGGCCGAAGTGCTCGAGCAGGTCATCGCCGGCCATCACCCTTCGCCGCGCACGTTCAACCCCGCCATCCCCGACGGCGTGATGGCCATCGTGCGCACCGCCCTGCAGCGGGACCCGACCCGGCGCTACGCCTCCGCAGGCGAGATGGGGGCCGCTTGCGAGCACTTTCTCTACGACAAGGGATACGGGCCGACCAACCTCACCCTGAAGCAGTACCTCCACGCGCTCTTCCCCGAGTTCAAGCCGCCGCGGCCGCTCACCCGTGAAGAGTTCCCGCTCGTCGAGCCCACGCTCATCCCGATCAGCGACGCGCCCTCCTCGCGGCGCGACGGAAAAGAGGACGACAAGACGCCGGTCGCGCCCCTCAAGCACGCGTACAACGTCGCGGTGCCGCCGCCGGATGCCCCACCCACCCTGGCCCCCGGCCCCGTGGGCCCTCGCCCACGACGGCTGAAGACGCGCCTGCGCCCGCGTTGACCGCGCCCGGACCCGCCGCCGTGCCCGCGCGCCCGTCACGGGCGCACGCAGTCTCGATCGCGGCAGGCCTCGGCCTCTTCGCCTCGATCCTGGTCGTCTTCGTCACGTCGTGACCCATCGGGATCGGCGCGAAGTCCGTCCTTTGGCGCTGGTTCGCTCCCGGGGCGCGGCTGCGCGACCGGGTCGTCCTGCGCCTGCCTGCCCTGCGCCGGCGGGAGGAGGGGCGAATGGCCGTCGAGGCACGCGCGGCCGCAGCGCCGGACGCGCCGCTCGCCGTTTCCATCGATGGGGATCCTCCGTCGCGGGTGGCGCTGGATCCGATGCGCCGCACGTGGCTGGCCATACCGGCACGGGGCGCCGACGGCGCCGACGTCACGCTGTCGCCCACGGGCACCGCGATCCTGGACGGCATCGTGATCCGCACGCGGCCGGAAATGGCGAGGGCGGTGGTGGCCGGGCTCGCCGTCGCCTTGATCGCTTTCGCGTTGCTGCGGGCACGGCCACGGGACGAGGCCCTCGGATTGGCCTTCTTCGCCATGGGCGGGACGGTCCTTTGCTGCCTGCCGGGATGGGTCGCCCTCTCCTGGCCCGGCGGCGCGACCCTCGCGCGCACGTTGCTGCCTTCCGCGATCGCGCTCGGCGGTCTCGCGCTGGCGCTGGCGCGCACGCGGCAGCGCGCCGCCATCGCCCGGCTGGCCGTGCTCGTCACCGCCGGCCTCTTCGGCTGCTGGGTCCGCGCGTACTTCCTGCCCTCCGCCGGATCCTGGGACGTCGACTTCTGGCGCACCGCGATCCTGAACGGAAGCGCGCACGGGTACGCGCGGACCTACGGGGGCCCGCACGACGTGCCCGCGGGGCACCTCCGCGCACAGCTCACGGGCAAGGAACCCGTGTCCCTGCCCTCGATGGTGGGCCGTCCCATCGTCGTGAACTACCCGCCCCTCACGATCACGATGTGGACGCTCTTCTGGCGGATGACCCAGCGCTGGGGCGCGCGCCTCGAGCCCATCGAGGCGCAGGCCCTGGCCGTCAAGGTCCCGCCCGTCGCGGGCGACGTCCTCGCCGTGGCCGTGCTCCTCTGGATTCACCGGCGCCGTCCCTGGCGCGCGGCCACGCTGGCCGCGCTCTACTGGGCGACGCCGGTGTCCTGGCTCAGTGGCGCCGTGCTCGGATACCAGGACGGCGCTTATGCCCCGCTGGCCGTGATTGCCCTGGCCATCGCCGCGGCCGGAAACGGGTTCTGGGCGGGCGCGGCCCTCGGCGTGGCCACGATGGTCAAGCTGCAGGCGCTGCTGCTCACGCCCGCGGTCGCGGGCGCCCTCATCGCCGGCGTGGACGCGCGGCGTGCCGTGGGCCGCGTGGCCGCTGCCGCCGCCGGAGGGCTGACGGCCATTGCGCTCGCCTTCTCGCCATTCGCTCTCGCGGGCACGCTTCCGGCGGCGGTCGTGCACGTCAACAACAGCTGGCTGCCCGGGCCCACTTCCGGCGGATCACCGAACATCTGGTGGCTGGTCGGCCACGTGATGACGACGCTGCGCAAGGGCGGCAGCCTCACCGGCCGCGTGCAGTTCATCTTCGACGCGACCGCCGGCCTGCCCTTCTACGCGATCGGACGCGTCCTGTGGATCACGGCGGCGCTGGCCACCGTCTTCCACCAGCGGCGTCATCCCGGTCTCCGCCCGGCCATGCTCGGAGGCGCCACTGTCTTCTTCTCCTACGCGATGCTGGCCACGGGCGCCTACGAGAACCACATCCACACCCTCTTCCTTCTCCTCCTGGCCGGCGGCCTCGTAACGCGGCGCTGCCGTGTCATCGCCACCCTGGGCGCAGCCGTGTACGTCCTGGACATGCTCCTGATGTCGGGGCTGGGCCGGTTCTACACGTGGCGCTACCTCGTGGTCGAGCCGCTCACTCCGGTGTTCGACGCGGTGCGCATGGGTCTTGGCTTCGACCTCACCGTGCTCCTGGCCGCCGTGAACCTGGCGCTGTTCGCGGCGTGGTGGATGGGACTCCGCGCCGTGCTCGAGACAGGCGACCAGGGGAGCGACGCCGCCTACCGGCGCCCGCAAGCCGTCGCTTAGAATCGCCGGATGCTTTCGAGACCCCGTGTCTGCGCAGTCCTGGTCGCCTCCGTCGCCCTGACCGGCTGCGGTCCATCGTCTTCCGGCAAGCCCCTGCGGCGGGCGAAGCAGCGCGTGTTCGTCCTGGGCTTCGACGGCATGGACCCCACCCTGGCCCGCAAGTGGATGGACGAGGGCAAGCTGCCGAACCTCAAGCGGCTGTCCGAGCAGGGGACGTTCGCGAAGCTGGAGACGACGCAGCCGTCGGAGTCGCCCGTGGCCTGGGCCAGCTTCGCCACCGGCGTCAATCCCGGCAAGCACAACATCTACGACTTCCTCAAGCGCGACCTGCAGACCTATCTGCCCGATCCCAGCATGGGCACCAAGATCGTGCCTCCTTCGTTCAAGTGGGGATTCCTTCCCGTCAAACGGCCCGAGGTCCTCTCCACCCGAGGGGGCACGTCGTTCTGGAAGCACGCTTCCGACGACGGGATCAAGAGCGTCGTCCTCACCGTGCCGATGAACTGGCCCCCCGACGACATCGACCACGGCGCGATCCTGGGCGGGCTTCCCCTCGGCGACATCCGCGGCACCCTGGGCACGTTCAACTACTGGGCCACCGACCTCAGCTCGTTCGAGGAAGGCAACACCGAGTTCGGCGGATATCTGAGGCGCCTCCTCTTCGAGGCGGGAGTGGCCCAGCCGCTGCTCAAGGGCCCCGACAACCCGATCCTGAAGCAGGAGGAGAGGGAGCTGCTGGCCAAGCAGAAAGCGGGCTCCGTCTCCTAGAAGGAGACGAGGCGCCTCGAGGAGCTGGCCACGAGCAAGGCCGTCGACATCCCGTTCACGGTCAAGTGGACGGAAGGCGCCGGCCACGCCGAGATCGACGTCCAGGGCACGCACCTCGACCTGAAATCGGGCGACTGGAGCGGCTGGGTGCCGCTGACGTTCAAGTTCAACGTCCTCGTGAAGGCGCACGGCATGACCCAGTTCCACGTCATCCGCGCCGACGGCGAGCTCCAGGTCTACGCCTCGCCCGTCAACCTCGACCCGCGCGAGCCGCCCATCCCGATCTCCCGGCCCAAGGAGTTCTCGAAGCAGCTCGCGGACCAGATCGGCCTCTACCGCACGCTGGGCTGGGCGGAGGCGACCATGGCCCTCGTGGAGGGACGGCTCGACGAGTCCGACTTCATGTACGACGCCAACAAGGCCATGGACGACCGCGAGCGCATCTTCTTCAAGAACCTGGAAAGCGACGACTGGGACCTCTTCGTGGCCGCCATCGAGACCACCGACCGCGTCTCGCACATGATGTGGCGCCTCATCGACCCCAAGCACCCCATGTACGACGCGGCCCTGGCCGCCAGATACGGCGACTCCATCGAGAAGATCTACCGGCGCGCGGACGATCTCGTCGGCCGTATCGAAGGCAAGCTTCCGCCGGGCACGGTCTACTTCGTGATGTCCGACCACGGCTTCCACTCGTTCCGCCGCGGCGTGAACATCAACACCTGGCTGGTCCAGAACGGCTACATGGTGTTCCACGGCCAGGAGGGCCAGAAGAAGGGCCTGGCCGACCTGTTCGGCCGCGGCAAGTTCTGGGAAGGCTTCGACTGGACCCGGACCAAGGCCTACGCCGTGGGCCTGGGCCAGATCTATTTCAACCTGCGCGGACGCGAGGGTCAGGGCATCGTCTCCGCAGGGGCGGAGTACAAGGCCCTGCAGGACGAGATCGCCGGCAAGCTCGTCGAGCTCAGGGATCCCGACACCGGCGAGGCGGTCATGCGCGCCGTCTACAGGCGCGACGACATCTACAAGGGCGAGTACCTCCAGTACGCGCCGGATCTCCAGGCTGGCTTCAACGACGGGTACCGCGTGGGGTGGCAGGACACGCTGGGGCAGATCAACCGCACGGTGGTGGAGAACAACAACCGCAAGTGGAGCGGCGACCACTGCGCGACCGCCACCGAGATCAGCGGCGGTGTGCTGTTCACCAACCGCAAGATCTCCACGACCTCGCCGAGCATCATGGACCTCTCCCCCACCATCCTGAAGCTCCTCGAAGTGCCCCTACCCGCCGACGTCGACGGCAAGCCACTGTTCTAGGAGTTCGTCCCCACCGCGATGGGACGGGCTCCTGATGGGGCACCCCGACACGAGCGAGAGTGACCCGCGGCGGCACGCGTTGGTGATTCCATGTGCGGAATGGGCCCATTAGGCGGCTGTCCCATCCGGCCCCGGCGGCCGCCTCGCGCCATCGTGGCCATCCTGAT